>CAYSEE010000131.1:0-3303 GCA_964429955.1 uncultured Clostridia bacterium
TGCAGGTGACCTCCTTTACCAGGTCCCTTCCCACCAGTCCTGGAGAATCCTTCGCCTTCTGAACTAACCTTTTTGGATCTAAGTCCACCGTGGAGATAATCCCCTTCATCGCTCCTGCTTTCCTGATATGCTTGGTCAGAGCCCTGGTATCCACCCCCTCTATCCCCAGGATATTGTATTTTTCCAGAAATTCTCTTAGAGTTGCCCTTGAGCGCCAATTACTGGGAAACTCGCTATATTCACGGATTATAAATCCTTCCACCCAGGGATGAACTGACTCATAGTCCTCCTCATTTACCCCGTAATTTCCCACAAGAGGGTAGGTCATAGTGACAATTTGACCTTTATAGGAAGGATCAGTGAGTATCTCCTGATATCCGGACATACTCGTGTTAAAGACCACCTCGCCTTGTGCCTCACCAGAGCCAGCGAAAGCGGTCCCCTCCAGAATAAAACCATCTTCCAAGGCCAACACCGCTCTCATCTTTGTCCTCTCCTGAACACTACTTTTCCTCCCATAATGGTATATTCCACTGGAGCCGGTAATTGCCATCCTATAAAAGGGGAATTGGTGCTTTTAGAGACAAGTTCCTCCTTTTTTACCTTCCATCCTTTCTTTATGTCAAATATGGTAAGATTTGCCTTTGCTCCCTCGGCGATCTTCCCCCTGTCTATCCCCAATATTTGAGCTGGAGAGATGGTCAGCTTAGCTACAAGCTCCATCAAACTCAGAACACCTTCCTCCACTAACTCCTTAACCAGCAAACTCAAAGCCGTCTCTAAACCTATGATTCCAAAAGGGGCAAGGGTATAATCCAATTCCTTTTCCTCCAAGCTATGGGGAGCGTGGTCGGTAGCTATGACATCAATTGTCCCATTCTTTAATCCCTCTTTTAAAGCCTTTACATCCTCCTCCTCCCTAAGGGGAGGGTTTACCTTTGTATTGGTATCAAGACACCTTACTTCCTTATCGGTAAGGGCAAGGTGATGGGGACAGACCTCAGCAGTGATCTTTACTCCCCTTTCTTTGGCCTCTCTGACTAACCTCACTGAATTAGCTGTGGAGATATGGGCTATATGAAGGTGGGAACCCGTCATCCTGGCTAAAGCCAAATCTCTGTACACGGCAATTTCCTCAGCCTCCTTAGGCATTCCCTTCAAGCCCAAAATGGTGGAAAAATATCCCTCATTCATTACTCCATCCTGAGTTAAGGTCTTATCCTCACAATGGGAGATAATAGGTAAATTAAGCATTTTTGCATATTCTAAGGCTCTGCGCATCAGATCGCCATTATCTACCCAGTCCCCATCATCGGAAAATGCCACTGCTCCCGCTCTCTTTAGCTTACCCATATCCGATAAATTCTCTCCCTCTCGATTTTTAGTGATGGTAGCTATGGGCAAAACCTCAACTATTCCCCTTTTTCGTGCTTGTTTATAAATAAACTCCACTACGGCAGGCTCATCAATAGCAGGACTGGTATTGGGCATACAGCAAACGGTGGTAAATCCCCCCTTAGCTGCGGCATATGTCCCGCTCTCAATGGTCTCCTCATCCTCCCTTCCCGGTTCTCGAAGATGAGTATGCATATCAATAAACCCCGGGGTAACTACCTTACCCGAGGCATCTATAACTTCAGCTGAGGATATGCTAATGTTCTTCTCTATCCTCTTTATTCTTTCATCCTCTATAAGTATGTCAAGCACTTCATCGGTATTACTTGCCGGATCCACTAACCTACCTTTTTTGATCAACAAGGCCATCATCTTCTCCTCATCTTCTTCCCAATAATAAATACAATATAGCCATTCTTACCGCTATTCCATTGGTCACCTGATTTAAAATAATACTTCTTTCGCTATCAGCTACCTTTGCTGGTATCTCTATCCCTCGATTTACCGGTCCTGGGTGCATAATCAGAGCATCTTTTTTGGCCAATGAAATTCTTTCCTCAGTTAGAGAAAAAAACTCCCTGTATTCGGAAAGAGAAGGAAGAAGCCCTTTGTTCTGACGTTCCCTTTGTATTCGCAGCATCATTATAATATCTACCCCCCTTAAGGCTCTCTCTATGGAGTAAAAGACCTTTACTCCCATATTCTCTATCCTGGGAGGGATCAAAGTAGGAGGACCACAGACCCTTACCTCGGCGCCTAACTTGTTCAGGCCCCAGATGTTGGATCGAGCAACCCGGGAATGAGCAATATCCCCTACGATAGCTATCTTTAACCCCTCTATATGCCCTTTTTTCTCCCTAATGGTGTATAAGTCCAAAAGAGCCTGGGTAGGATGCTCGTGAGCTCCATCCCCTGCATTGATTATGGACACAGGTAGCTTCCTTGCCAGAAGATGGGGTGCACCGGGAGTAGGGTGGCGAAGGACAAAACAGTCCACCCTCAGGGCTAAAATATTCTTAGCCGTATCCAGCAGGGTTTCCCCCTTAACTAAGCTACTGGTGGAGGCGGAGAAATTCAGGACATCAGCGCTTAGTCGTTTTTCCGCCAATTCAAAGGACATTCTCGTTCGAGTGCTGGCCTCAAAGAAGAGGTTTACTATCGTCTTTCCCCTAAGGGTAGGTACTTTTTTTATGGGTCGCTCCAAAACCTCCCGAAAAGATTTCGCCGTATCTAAAATAAGGAGGATCTCCTCTGGGGAGAGATCCTCCAATCCCAACAGGTCCTTTCTTTTAAAATCCATTTCATTTCCTCTTTAAGAGCAACACCTCATCCCTGCCATCGAGCTCTTTAACCCTGACCTCGACCATCTCCTCGGAAGAGGTAGGAATGTTCTTTCCTACGTAATCCGCTCGAATGGGAAGCTCTCGATGCCCCCTATCTACCAAGACAGCCAATTCAATCTTTTGAGGACGACCAAAATCCAGGAGAGCATCGATGGCTGCTCTTATAGTTCTTCCCGTGTAAAGAACATCATCTACCAATATGATTCGTTTATCATCGACGGGAAAGGGAACATCGGTGTTTCTCACCACAGGCTGATAGGCTATACGGGTAAGATCATCCCTATAAAGGGTAATATCCAAGCTCCCCGTAGGAACTTTTCCTCCTGCGATCTCCTCTATTAACTTGCTTATTCTCCGTGCTAAAGAGATTCCCCGACGATGGATGCCAATTAGAGCAAGGTTCTTTGTGTCTCTGTTTTTCTCCACGATCTCGTGAGAGAGACGCAAAAGAGCTCGCCTCATATCCATCTCATCCATCAACTTAGCCATTTTTTCCTTCCATAAAAAAAGACCCTTCTTGCCGTGAAGCAAGAAGGGTCAATTAAATAAAAAACTTTTAGCAAGT
>CAYSEE010000132.1:0-3292 GCA_964429955.1 uncultured Clostridia bacterium
TTGTGGGAATCCTCTTTTTATCCAAAAAAGAAGAAACCCTTCTCTGAGATGAAGGCAAGGGGCGGCGAAATCCACATTTTTCAAAGAAAATTGCCGGCATAAACCAGTGACTATGATAATAACCTACCGTAACTAAACTTTTAAAACCCTGACGGAGTGGACCCCAGGTTACTATCTTCTTATTTCCTTAGATGTTAAGCTTACCGAAATTTTCCCCCTACTCTGGGAGAAGTATATCAGGGGTTGGTGGGGGATGTCAAAGAAGTCGAAAATTTGTCTCGTTCCTCTCGTTGAAACGGAAGGAGTTTAAGTAGTCAGAGGGCTAAAGCAGCTACTACGGTTATATTCTCATATTATCCTTCCAATTAAGAATCTTATGATAATACCCATAATCAATGCAAATGTTATACTTAGAAGCGTGCCAATTAGGTAGTATTCAGACATTTTTCTATCTTTTAATTCATTGAATCTTATAAATCATTTGCATCCTTTTTGTCAGCCATTTTTGGCTTATTTTCTTCTGTCAGCCATTTTTGGCTCACAAAATCCACAATGGTTTTTTCGGCATCCTCTTAGTAAAGATTTGATCATACATCTGTGCTTTTCTGGATCTACATTAGGGGATGAGAGCATAGATATTATAGCTTTTCCAGGAGAGTGAGGGCTTCTAAATGTCCAGTATGGGGGAAAAGGTCAATTCCCACGAGTCTTTTAAGAGAATAACCGCTTTCCTGAAACTTACTTAGATCCCGGGCCAGGGTGGAAGGATTACAGGAAGTGTAAACGATCCTGGGAATATTCATCCTTAAACAAAGCTTCAGGGCTTTGGGGGTAAGACCACTCCTTGGAGGGTCCAGGATGAGAAGGTCGAAGTTCTTCCCCTCAAGTTCTTTTAGGACATTCTCCACTCTTCCGCAGATGAAAGAGCAATTTTCAGTCTCATTAATCTGAGAGTTCTCCTCGGCATTTTGAATGTTTGCCGAACTAATATCTACTCCTACCACTTCCTTAGCTCCTGAGGAGAGAAAGATCTCGATAGGGGCTGTTCCGCAATAAAGGCCCAGTAGCTTTTCCCTTCCACTTAGATTTGCGAAATCCCTGATCTTTTCGTAGAGAATCTCAGCACCAAGACTGTTCGGTTGAAAGAATGTCTCAGGATAAATTCTGAATTTTAACCTCCCTAAGGTTTCAGAGATATAAGGATCACCCAGGATAAGCTGCTTCTTTTCGTAGTTGACCACATCGGCAATTTGATTATTGATGACCCACCAGAAGCTTTTCAGTTCAGGACATTCTTTCAGGACCTTTTTCGCAAGATGAGCTATATCGAAAATTTTTCCTTCCCGAGTGACTAAAATTGCCATAATCTCTCCTGTCTTTTTCCCCTCTCGAAGAACCAAGTGTCTTAAAAATCCCTCTTTTGTGAAGGGGTTATAAGGGACGAGTTTTCTTTGTTCTGAAAAACTCAGGACCACGGGGAAGAGATTTTCTATCCACTCGGCGAAGATGTGACATCTCTTCAAGGGGATAACTTCCTTAGAATATCTCTTGAAAGGAGAGGACCTTTCCCTTAGACCCAGGATAAGCTTTCCATCTCTTTCCCCGAAGGCGAACTCCATCTTATTTCGATAGAGCCAGATTTTTGGAGAACCAACTATAGGGAGAATTTTTGCATTCTTTAAATCCAATCTCCCAATCTTCTCCAGAGTCTGAATGAGGTAATTTTCCTTTATGTTCAATTGTTTTTCATAGTCTAAATTCTGAAGGGCGCATCCACCGCATATTCCAAAACTCTTACATCTTGGATATACTCTAAAGGCGGACTTTTTCTCTATCTTTAGAATTTTCCCGTAGGCAAAGGACTTCTTTCTTCTCAAAACCTTGACTTTTACACTGTCACCTGCGATGGCTCCGGGGACGAAGATGGTAAATCCTTCCCTTTTGCCCACCCCCCAGTTATGAGGGAGTGCAATATCCCCTATCTCTATATGAAAAATGTCCTCTTTGAATTCCTCGAGGAGTTGAGTTAATTTCCTTAAAGGAAGCCCTACTACATTTTCGTACTCGCCTTCTATTTTCTCCACAAATTTATCCTTTACCTTCTGGACTGCGTAGGAGCCGGCCTTGTCTTTATAATCGCTGGTGTTTAAATATTCCTCTATTTCTGCCGGGGTTAAATTTTTGAACTTTACAGAGGTAACTTCATATCCGGTTAAAAGTTTTTTCCTGCTTTTCTGATAAAGGGCAAGAGCGGTGACGACTTTATGTTTTGTTCCTGAAAGAGAATAGAGCATATCCCTTGCTTCATCTTCATTTTTTGGTTTTCCTAAAATTTTATCTCTCAAGGCCACCACTGTATCAGCACCAATTACCAGACTTTGGGGAAATTTTCTTCCTACATCCTTCGCCTTTAAGGTAGCTATCTTTATCGCCAAGATGATGGGATCCTTCTCCTTGATATCTTTCTCCTCCACGTTGCTCGGGATGACCTTAAAGTCTTTAATGATCTTTTTTAAAAGCTCCCTTCTTCTTGGAGATCTCGAGGCTAAGATTATCTCCATTTTCAAATTTTCCTCTCTCGAAATTTTCTTTCCATCCAGGTTATGGCTATCGTCAAGAGGTCTATCCAGAACCAGCTGACAAACCATGTAGATACAAGATTGTAAGGATAGGAGGATGGAGGCTCAGACGTGGGCATTCTATTTGCCAGATAAGCTTGTGTTAATCCCATATGAAGTAACATAAATATAAAGCATATGCAGCTGAAAACGCTCAGCTTAATCCACCGTCTGTTTAAAGTTAAACCTATCTTTACCAGTGTGGAGGAAATTAACCATCCAGTGGAAAGGAAGTAAATAGCGAGTTCTAAACTCCCCGGGAGGGAAACCTCCGGGGAGGGAGGCAAGGGAGTGGTGTTCAATATGTAAAAGGCGATCACCCCCCATACCAAACTTCCGATGCCAATTATTCTCCACATTATGATCCCCCGACAGGGTATTTCTCCTCTTCCTTTAAACCCCGGCTTTATCTCATAAAGCCTAAATTCTTGTGGGTTATATTTATATAGGATATATTATGTGGATAAAATGGCAAGTGTTTTTTATTTGGCAGGAATTGACAATTTTCCAGGATGTATTAGTATTAATCAACGGTAGCCATAATTATCAGGAGGAGTTATTGGATGGGAAAAATCAGTAAAAAGTTGGGATGGTTCAGCATATTAATGGTTTTTGTAGTAGTTTGTCTTCCTGTGATTGGTTTTGCAGAGAGGCCGGGAAATTTTGGTATAGGC
>CAYSEE010000133.1:0-3283 GCA_964429955.1 uncultured Clostridia bacterium
TTCAGGTCTTTAGACCTGACAAATTCAGGCAGACCTAAAGGTCTGCACTACATCTCCATTGGGTAGGGAGAGGCTTTAGCCTCTCATTTTTTATTCAGTTTATATTCAATGGAATCGAGTAAGGCCTCCCAGCTCGCCTCAATGATGTTAGGGGAGACACCTACTGTTCTCCAGATATCTTTTTTATCGGAGGACTCAATCAAAACCCTCGTCCTGGCGCGTGTGCCTGCTTTTGCATCTAAAATCCTTACCTTATAGTCAGAGAGATGCATCTGACGAATTTCAGGATAGTCTTGCTCCAATGCCTTACGTAAAGCACTATCCAGTGCATTGACAGGTCCGTTTCCCTCGGCTACAGTATGCATGGTTTTCCCTTTTAACCTCAACTTCACAGTGGCCTCTGAAATAATTCTTCCATCCTCTCTTTTCTCAACCGTGACCCTAAAACTTTCCAAATCAAACAGCTTCTTATATTCGCCGCTGGCCTTCTTTACCAGAAGCTCAAAACTCCCATCCGCTCCCTCGAACTCATATCCCTGGTTTTCCAGCTCCTTAACCCGATCAACTATCTTTCTGCTTAAAGAGGCATTCTTGGCCAATCCCAATTCCCTTTCCTTCAGTTTGTAAAGAACGTTGCTTCTTCCTGCTAACTCGCTGATTAATACTCTCCTTTTATTTCCCACGAGAGCAGGATTTATATGCTCATAAGCTCTCTCATCCCTGGAGATAGCGCTAACGTGTATTCCTCCTTTATGGGCAAAAGCAGATCTACCCACATAAGGTTGATGAGTGTTGGGAGTGATATTGGCCAGCTCATCTACAAAATGAGAAAGATGGGTCAATAAGCTCAGCTTTTCCCTTGGAACGCAATCAATACCCATTTTCAATTTCAAATTGGGAATGACCACACAAAGATCAGCATTTCCACATCTCTCTCCATACCCATTTATCGTCCCTTGAATGTGTCCCACCCCCAATTTTGCAGCAATGATGGAATTCGCCACTGCTACTCCCGCATCATTGTGAGCGTGCACACCCAGGGGAAAGCCTACCCTCTCTTTGACCTCTTTGATTATTTTCTCTATCTCATAAGGCATACATCCTCCATTAGTATCACAAAGAACCAAACAGTCTGCTCCAGCTTGAGAGGCCACCTCAAGAGTTTTCAAGGCATATTGAGGATCATCCTTGTAACCATCAAAAAAGTGCTCAGCGTCAAAGATCACCTCCCTGTCCCTTTTCTTGAAGAAGTTAACTGAATCCTCTATCATACGGAGGTTTTCTTCCTTGGTTGTCTGGAGGGCTTTTTCCACGTGAAGCATCCAGCTTTTGCCAAAAATAGTGACTACCTCCGTCCCTGCCTCAGCCAGGGAGATGATGTTAGGATCATCCTCTACCTTCTTATCCTTTCTTCGGGTGCTTCCAAAGGCGCATATCTTAGCCTTTTTTAAGCCCATCTTTCTTATTTTTTTAAAAAACTCCATATCCTTGGGATTGGAACCCGGCCACCCTCCCTCAATATAGTGCACTCCAAAGTCATCCAGCTTTTTGACGATCTCTATCTTATCCAAAACAGAAAAGGAGATTCCCTCTGCTTGCGTCCCATCTCGTAAAGTAGTGTCATAAATTTTAACTTTCATCTTTTCACCTTTTGCTCCTCACCTTTTGTCTTTCGCCTTTTATATATCCCTCTAATCCACCCTTATCTATCAAATCTTGTAAAAAAGGAGGGAAGGGGACAGTAAAATACTCCTCACCCTTGGTTAAGTTTTCGATCTTTCCCCTGGTAGTTTCCACCCTCACCATATCCCCTTCCTCTATCCTCTCAACCGCCTCCTTTGACTCCACAATGGGAAGGCCTATATTTATGGCATTGCGAAAAAAGATACGAGCAAATGAGGAGGCAATTATACAAGCAACCCCTGCTTCCTTCAAGGCCACAGGAGCATGTTCTCTTGAGGAACCACAGCCAAAATTCCTCCCGGCAACTAAAATTTTTGCCTGCGCAAGTTTGGGTAAAAAATCCCTGTCTATCCCCTCCATACAATGCTTAGCTAATTCTCCTGGATCCGAAGTATTAAGAAACCTGGCAGGGATAATTTCGTCCGTATTGATGTTATCTCCATATTTTATTGTCTTACCCTCTATCTTCATTTAATTTCTCCTTCACCTTCTCCAATACTTCCAATGGAGTGGGCACTCCCCCTCCCATTCTTCCATAGAAATACACAGGAATCTTCCCCTCTACGGATAGCCTCACATCCTCTACCATCTGTCCAGCGCTCATCTCCACCACAAAGAAAAATTTTGCCCTATCTGCCAATTCTTTAAGCACATCCTTAGGGAAGGGCCAAAGGGTTATGGGTCGGAGAAGTCCTGCTTTAATCTTCTCCTCTCTTAGCCTATTTACCACCTCTCTACCCAGACGAGCCATACTTCCATAAGCTACCAGAATTATTTCGGCATCTTCGGTCTTAAATGGCTCAAACCTTATCTCTTTCTTGATTATTTGGCTATATTTTTTCTGTAGCTTCTTGTTATGTTCTTCCAAAACCCCTTCCTGCATATATAAAGACCTTATTAAATTGGGTACTCTTCCCTTAGCTCCGCTAACTGCCCAATCCTTTTTAACATTTTCTTTTCTAAATCCATTCTTAAATTCCACCCCCTCCATCATCTGTCCAAGAATGGCATCGGCAAGGATCATAACTGGATTACGATATCTATCAGCTAAGTCAAAGGCCAGGTAAGCTAAATCGGCCATTTCCTGCGCAGAATCCGGGGCCAGGACGATTAGATGATAATCTCCATGACCTCCCCCCTTTGTAGCTTGAAAGTAGTCAGACTGAGACGGAGCAATGTTGCCCAATCCGGGACTTCCTCTCATTACGTTGACGATTACCGCTGGCAATTCCGCTCCAACCAGATAAGAAATGCCCTCCTGTTTTAAGCTTATTCCCGGACTTGAGGAGGATGTCATTGCCCTTCCTCCCGCTGCTGAGGCCCCGTAAACCATATTAATAGCAGCTACCTCGCTCTCTGCCTGAAGGAACACCCCTCCCACCTCTCTCATCCTCTTAGCCATATAGGCGGGTATCTCCGATTGAGGGGTAATGGGATAACCAAAGTAATAGCGACATCCAGCTCGAATAGCCCCCTCTGCTAAAGCTTCGTTGCCGGACATTAGAATCTTTTTAGCCATCTTCCTCATCTGATGCAAGATATTAAGACAAGCTTTGCCACTACAGCTGAGCCTGTGGCTACTTAGGGATTAATCTCAGTA
>CAYSEE010000134.1:0-3283 GCA_964429955.1 uncultured Clostridia bacterium
CATCTACGCATTTACGCATTTATCCATCGCTCTTAATATCATAAAGGTATTTTCCTCCATTTTCGATCCAGAGCTTTCCCTGTCCTGTAAAATCCTCCTCCTGCAAGGAATTTGGATCCCTATAGCCTAAGCCAACTCCTTCGCAGAGCTCCTTAGGGATTCCCGTGGCAAGCGTCACTTTAAAGGCAAATTCCTCCTTTCCTGTTGCTGGATCATATGTTCCTGGTCCTCTTACATTGATGACATGGGCAGCTACGTTTCTATTGAATTTTGGATGGGACCTTAGATACTCCTCCACATAATCCTTACAGTGATAGCCTATCTCCCTTATGGCAGCATCCATCTCCGGTTTTGAGTGAAAAAAACTAATATGCGGAGCGTAAATGATTATCTCACCACCTTTTGCCATCACCCCCGGCCTTTGCAATTTGTAGGAACCCTTCCCAGCTGTCCAAATCTCATCGTAGTTTTCATCGATAACCTGCACGGCGACATCAAGGGGTTGGTGGATGTAAACGATATGTAACTTAGAGCTCGCCTCTGCTGCTTTTCTATAGGCAGCAATAAATCCCTCAAATCCAACCCCTGTATAAAGCCCCTTGGGGACCACGCCATCACCTTTTTCCTCACAAACCATATTAAAGGAAACTACAGGAGCCTTTATCTTTTGAAAGACATAATAAGAGCCCTCATTTATCACATCCCTTCCAGGATTATCAACAGAACCTATTATCTTTGGAATGCCAACAAGAACCGCGGCCCAGTGAAACAAATCTATTACCTCTGGACCGGAGACACCCGGGAAGAAAGTCTTTAGTCCGCCGGCATAGCCGGAAGCCTCATGTGGCACAGTCCCGCTGAGGACAATGATCAGATCGTAATCCTCGAGGATCAACCTGTTCACAGTAATAGGAATTGACCTTAGAAGCTCTCCATTTGTCTTTTCCGCCACAAAGGAAGCTGGAATTTCACCGACGGTGACGAGCCAGTTCGGATCGTTGTACTCGTGATTGTAAAGTTTAGCAAAATCAATTTCACCTGAAATCCCCAGTTTACTCCGGATTTCATCTTCTCTCATCCTTCTGTGAGTGCCTCCCGCATTCAAAGAGCAAATCTGCTTCATACCCTTGCTTTTTAGTTCTTGATAGATAAGAGGTACTAATTTATCGGAAAAATCTACTCTAGTATAGTCGGGGTGGATTAGAAGGACTCTTCTTACATTTTTAAACTCCTTCAGGGTCTCCCTTACAACCTCGTTCATCTCCTCATCTGTCAGTTTTTCCTTAAGATTTTCCATAAATAACATACACGTTCCTCACTTTATTCGGAAAAGATGCAAGGAAACTCTTCACATTTTTCCCTTATCTCGTTACCTCCCTCTCAGGGCGTCCCGGGAGCGTCCATTCCGTGTGAAATTCCCTGGGTTTTCCATCGCTGTTGGTCATAATCCTTGGATCGTTTAGTCCTCTGATCTTGAAGTACCCATGAGCTCCAAAGTAATCTCTCTGCTGTGCTGATACCTGAGCAGAGACCATCACTGGACTGGCTAGTTGGATAATATAGTCATAGGCATTATCCATAGCAGGCACGGGCACCCCAACGTTATGGGCTATGTCGATAAAGTGAGCTAACTTCCAAAGATTTCTATTGATCACCTCAGCAAATCTGGGCGCTGCCAGGAGATTAGGTATCTCTGGATTTTCCTCATAAGCTTGAGTAATTTCATCGAGAAACTGTGCCCTGATTATACAGCCACCGCGCCATCCTCGGGCGATATTTCCCAGATTAAGTCCAAAATCGTATTCCTTGGATGCCGCCTGCAATAACGCCATCCCCTGAGCATAGGAGGAGATCTTGGCAATATATAGGGCATCATGTGCAATATCGATCAAGGCCTCTCTCTTCTCTTCGCATTTTTCCTTTCTTATAGTCAACTTTTCAGACATCTTCAATCTCATGTCCTTATCTTGCGACATCTCCCTTGAGAAGACAGCAGCTGCAATCGTCGGTATCGGCACCAATAACTCTAAGGCGCTTTGCACGGTCCAGGTGCCGGTTCCCTTCATCCTCGTGATATCAGCAGTCCTGTCGACAAGATATTCATCCGCGCCCTTATGTTTCTCCCTCATACCATTCCCTGTGATCTCAATGAGGTATGAGCGAAGGACATCGTTGTCCCCATTCCATTTTAACATTATATCCGCAATCTCCTTCGAACTCATACCAAGTGCATTCTTAAAAACCCAGACACATTCTCCGATCAACTGCATATCACCATACTCAATTCCATTATGGACCATTTTTACAAAATGGCCAGCGCCATTAGGTCCGATATATGACACACAGGGAACGCCGTCCGCTGCTTTTGCAGCAATGTCCTTAAATAACTTTTCTACAAGAGCGTAAGCTTCTGGTTGACCACCGGGCATTAACGCCGGCCCTTTCAATGCCCCTTCCTCTCCTCCTGAAACTCCAGTGCCGATATAGAGAATTCCCTTCTCGGCAAGTTCGGAATTTCGTCTCATCGTATCCTTATAATATGAATTCCCACCATCGATGATCAAATCCCCTTTATCCAATAGAGGCACAAGCTTTTCGATGAAGATATCCACGGGTTTACCCGCCTTGACCATTAACATTATCTTCCTCGGGGATTCTAAAGCATTCACGAAATCCTCTATAGTATATGTTGGCAATATATTCTTTCCCTTGGCCGGACCCTTGGCAAATGCTTCCGTCTTTGAGCCCGTTCTGTTAAAAACGGCGACAGAGTAACCCTTGCTCTCCATATTTAAAGCCAAGT
This sequence comes from uncultured Clostridia bacterium, assembly GCA_964429955.1. GTDB lineage: Bacteria > Aerophobota > Aerophobia > Aerophobales > B47-G16 > CAYSEE01. The sequence goes on from CAYSEE010000134.1 coordinate 2,804, forward strand.
TTTTTCCCATAACTTCCATACCAATTAAACCAATATTTGCTTTCTTCATTTCGTCCTCCTTGTTAATTAATGTAATTATCCAGACACGAAGATACGCCTCGCTACGCTCGGTAAAGGGTTCAAGGTTTCAAGGAGTCAAGGATAGGGAGCACTATTCCGTAAGGAATCGTCGAAGTCACTTTAGTCGCCCAGACAAAAGGGAAGCTAATTTACCCTCACCTTAATCCTCTCCCCTCAAGGGAGAGGAAGAGTGGAAGGGGTTTGTTGGCCTCCCCTACCCAATGAAGTTGTAGTGGTTGAGCTTGCTCGACTTGAGCAAAGCAATCTTTGCCGCTACAATCACTGATGAATTTAGGCAGACCTGAAGGTCTGCACTACGTCTCCCACTACACGTTATAAAGTTTTTACGTCTTACGTCTCACCTCTTACGTTTTTTATACCCCTGAGAAGGCGTTAAATCCCCCATCTATGGGGATGACC
>CAYSEE010000135.1:0-745 GCA_964429955.1 uncultured Clostridia bacterium
GGACGAAAAAGTTAGGGAAGCCATCCGCTAAGGAGCATTCTCAAAATGAGAATATTGATCAATAATAGGGAATACGAGGTTATCGAGAAACCACAAAGGCATATAGTTATCCCCACCACAAAGGAACTACATGGTTGGTGGCCAGGAAAGAGAGAATGTACCTCTGAGAGAATGCTTATAAACCCTTATAATGGGTGTGGAATAGGGTGTTTTTTTTGTTATTCCTTGGCCTTTCCTGGATATTTTCAGATCTTTCGGGAAAAGGGAGCAGCTGTGGTAGCTAAGGATTTTGATAGAGTGGTTTCTGAGCAACTGGACTCCATAGATGTCGCCTCCTGTGGTTATCTTTCCCCTGTAACCGACCCTTTTCAGCCTCTAAATAAAAAGTATCATCTTTCTGAGAGAATAATCAGGGCATTCGTGGAGAGGAACATTCCCATTGAATTTATTACCAAGGCAAAAGTCCCTCAGGAAGCCATTGAGCTCATAAAAACGCAGTCCCACTCCTTTGGACAGGTATCCATTCTCACTTTGAATGAGGACCTGCGGAGAGTCTTGGTCCCGCGGGGAGCCTCCACCGATGTTTTATTCCAAAACCTGGAGAGGCTCTCAGAGGAGGGGATTTTCGCCGTCTGTCGGATCGACCCCATTTTCCCTTATATAACCGATAAGGTGAGAGAGTTGGAAGAGCTGATTGAGAGGGCTAAATCCTCAGGAGTGAGTCACATTATCACCAGCGTCCTTG
>CAYSEE010000135.1:755-3249 GCA_964429955.1 uncultured Clostridia bacterium
CGACATTCCTCTTAAGACAAAGGAGGATATCTTTAAAACCATAAAACAGTGCTTTGGCGTTGGAATGGAATGGGATTACAGAAGACTTTACCAGGAGAACATTGATGGCTATCTCCATGCTGATATAGATTACCGCAAGAGAATATTCGATTTCCTGCGCAATATCTGTGAGAGAAAGAACTTAACCTTTGCCTTATGTATGGAGTATGAGGCTAAGAAGGATGAAATTCGGGGCTTAAATCGGGAGTTTATGAGCTCTCGAAACTGTGAGGGAATTGACATTCCAATTTATATAAGGAAGGGAGGTAAATTTTACCCTGCCTGTGATTGCAAGGGGGATTGCCTTCATTGCACTAACCCTATATGTGGGATTGAGGATCTGGCAATGGGCAGAGAAGGCTCGAAGAAGGACTGGCACCTTAAGGATTATAGAAGATGGTCAAGGAAATTAAGGGAGGAAAAATTATCAGGGTGAGAAAGCTATGGATTACATTAAGTTTCTTGGGACAGGAGGAGCTCGAATAACTGTATCAAAGCAAATTAGGGCATCAGGGGGGATATGGTTGTCCTTTAAGGGCACCGATATTTATCTGGATCCGGGTCCCGGTGCACTGGTTAAGTGTATCTCCAGCAGGCCTTCTTTAGATCCCACCAAACTTGAGGGTATAATTCTTTCCCATAGACATCTTGACCACTCAGCCGATGTAAATGTGATGATCGAGGCTATGACAGAAGGAGGATTTAAAAGGAAAGGAGTTCTTTTTGCTCCTGAAGATGCTCTTTCCAGCGACCCCGTGGTGTTCAAATACGTAAGAAGTTATCTTGAGGATATACAAATTTTAAAGGAGGGTAAATCATATAATGTGGGAAATATTTCCTTCTCTACCCCATTAAGACATATCCATGGTGATGTGGAAACCTATGGCTTTAACTTCAAACTCTCTTCATACACGGTCTCCTTCATTACGGATACCCGTTTTTTTCCTCGATTGACCGAATGCTACAAGGGTGACATTCTCATAATTAACGTTGTTCGCCTTAAGGAAAGCAATTTTGACCATTTATGTATCAACGATGCCAAGAGGATAATCAGGGATGTGCATCCCAAAGTGGCCATTTTAACTCACTTTGGTATGACCATTCTCCGAGCCAAGCCCTGGAAAGTTGCCGAGCAGATACAGGATGAGCTCGGGGTAAGAGTTATAGCTGCCAGAGATGGAATGAAGTTTGATTTAGAGAAAATGGATAATGAACAATAATACCACCTGGGGTAGCTGGCGGTAGCTTATACATATGAGCGAGATAGTGGCTTTAGCTACCCAATGTGTAGAGAGGGAATGACAAATGGAGAAAGCTATTGTTTCTATTGCTAAGTGCGAGAAAACAGACGATGTTCATAGTAAAGCTATAAAGGAGACGGTTTCAGAGTCTCTTCACCTCATTGGAGGGCTGGAAACCATTGTCTGTCGGGGAGACACAATTATCGTGAAACCAAACCTTGTCGCTCCCTACGGCTATAAAACTGGGGCTGTCACCAATCCCTATGTGGTCGAAGCTGTGTGTGAGCTGGCTAAGGATGCGGGAGGACGTAGGATAATCATAGCCGATGGAGCCGCTGTGGGCTCAAGGACAGGTGAGGTATTTTCGGTGAGTGGTATAAAGGTGGTAGCGAGGAAAATCGGAGCTGAGCTAATCGATTTGAAAAATACACAGACCATCCTCGTGGGAATATCCAATGGTGTAAAGATAAGAAGGATTAGAATTCCCAGGATCGTTATGGAGGCGAACATAATAATCAACGTTCCAGTGATGAAGACACATGATGTCTTTCCTGCCACCTTAGGATTGAAGAATATGAAGGGGGTTCTGCAGGAAAACGATAAGAAGAGATTCCACATATGGGGACTTGCTCAATGCATTGTTGATTTGAACAAATTGGTTCTTCCCTCACTTACTGTGTTAGACGGAACCATTGGAATGGAAGGCTTAGGTCCAACAAGGGGAACCCCGGTTAATCTGGGAGTGATAATCTCTTCCTTTGATACGGTAGCCGCCGACACGGTGGGAGCCTCTGTTATGGGAATAAATCCTGGGGAGATAGAGTATATCAAATTGGCCTCTGAGCAGGGATTGGGGTTTGCAGACCTTTCCCGGATTGAGGTGAGGGGAAGAAAAATTGAGGAGGTGAGAAGGCCTTTTAAGCGAGTTACACTAAAGGCAGGTGAGTATCTTAAGAAGGGGATTAAGGTTTATGAGAAAGGAGCTTGTAGCGGTTGTAAGCACACAATAGAGCATTTGGTCGCTAACCTGGAGAAAGAAGGAAAGCTATATCTTCTCAAGCCTTACACCATTATGTTTGGACAGACAGTAGCTCCACCTCCTACATATGAAGGGAAGCTGATCAAGTTCGGCTCCTGCACTAAAAAATACAAGGGTAAGGATGACTATATCCCCGGCTGTCCCCCTCATCCGGAGGATGTCCTTGCCTTCTTTG
>CAYSEE010000136.1:0-3224 GCA_964429955.1 uncultured Clostridia bacterium
TAAATCCCCAAGATTTTATTCCCCAAAATAGGGGAAAATCCCGGGGTAAAACTTAAGCTAATATTCAGGAAAGGCCTTTATGTAAAACATAATTGAATATTCCCTCTCCGGTCTTCTCTTGTAAGACAGCTGAGCGGCCCAGCAGTGAAGGTCCCGCCAGATGGAGTAACTTTCCTCAGAAACCTCGTTTTCCACCAGATCATAGCAGCTATACCCGGAGAGCTTCCATTTTTTCCCCAAGTTAACCTCTCCCTGAAGGACAAAATCATCTATACCTTCCTCAACATCCTTTTTTACTCCTATATTTAGATGCCAGCTTTTCCCTTTCAAATCAAGGTTATTTGCTATTTCCTTGTATTCCTCATCATAGTAATCGTAAAGAAAATAAAGATCTACGTAGTTCAAAAAAGGTAGGGGAGGGGTCAGATGAAATTTTCCCTCCAGCGAGGAAAATCCTCTCTTTTCCTCAGTTAGATTATATCCAATGCTCAAACTTCCCGAGGAAAGGGCCTTTTCCTTGTAATAAAGCTTATTTTCAATCCCCAATTTTATCAAATTTGGAGGGTGAATATCCTCTGTTTCCTTTTCGTAATCTTCTAAGTCGAATGGGGGGATAAACTCATTTTTATCCTCGGTGGAATGATAATAGGCAAGAGTTGGCCTCAGCGAGTATGTATATCTTTCCTTATTACCACCCTCGACCTGGAAATAGGTGGATAGCTCTTGATAAGGTATCCTCCGATATCCCTCCCCTCCCTCTCTATCTTTATACCAGAAAAGATGATATCCTGCCTTTGGTTCAACTTGAAGATGGCCAAAGACAGTAAAGGGGTAAGATAGATCAAGGAAGGAATCGGCACGAAGGAGCCCCTCTCCTCCCTTTTCAAAGTTAACAGCCTGTGCTCCCCTTCCGAGATAAAGTCCTGTCCCCTTTATCTTTTGAGCGGGGAAGCCAAGCGTAATTTGTGGCAGACGCTGTATAGACTCATCATACTTAAATGGATTTACCTCAGGCTCAAGTAAAAACTCAACGTTGTAATCGGACTTTCGATGCTCTATCGATAAAAAAGAGGGAGGGATTTCCTCATCTTCCTCTTCCTCTGGAAAGTAATCCTCCAGAAAATCCTCATCGCTCACACGATCTAAGCTGAGCTTCAGAGAAGTGAATTGGGAGAGGCAATGCTTATGCGTTAACTTTAACCTCCACCTCTCATCTTGCGTGTCCTTTTCCTTGATGAAATAAGTCCTCAGCTCGCCTTCCCCTCCCCTTATCTTGTAAGATGTATCTATTCCCTCTGCCCAGCCCTTTTTTTCCCTCCAGTCAAGATGAATGGTCCCGTTCAGACGAGGGGAGCTGTAAAAATAATACCCTGTCTTTAAATACCAGCCAGCAAAATCGCTATATCCAGGGCTGGGAAGCATTATCTTGTTTTCTCTATTCAAATACCTTATAATGATGGGAGCCCAGAAGGAAGGATATTTCCCTATGTAGAACACAGCATTTCTCGCTATAACCTCCTCACCTACAATTACCTTAACCGTTTTCGCTCTTATTTTGTAATGAGGGGGGGAAAGATCGCAGGTGGTAAAACTTGCCTCGGAAAGCTCTATCACCTCAGGAGATAAGCGTGCCTGAGTTGCATTATAAAAGAGGGAACCTTCCCTCCCCTCAGGAGATATAACCTCGCCCTCTTTTGTCCTCAAATTATACTTAAGACTTTTTCCTTTTAACCTTCGCCCCTTCATTTCCAAATCTACCTTTCCCTCTGCCCAAAGATCAAGGCTTTCCAGATTTAATCTTATGCTGTCGGCCTTAAGCTGGATGTCTTTATATTTCAGGCTCGATCCTCCCTTTCCCATAATGAGAGGGGGATTCTTGAGCCATTCAAGGTAATTTGCTTGAAAACTGACCTTGGGAACTTCCCCAAAGGCGAAGGAAGGAAAGACTATAAGGAAAAAAATTACTATTGCTATCTTCTCCCAACAAGGGTGTAGAACTCGCATTTCCCCCTCTAAAGCCTGAAATTTTCCCCCAGGTAAATCTTCTTAGCCTCTTCACTTCTGGTAAGTTCATCTCGGCTTCCCGCGATAAGAATCTTTCCCTGATACATAATATAAGAAAAGTCGGTGATCTGCAGGGTCTCCCTCACGTTATGATCGGTGATAAGTATCCCTATTCCCCGACTTTTTAACTCGAAGATAATCGTCTGCAGGTCGGAAACGGTTATAGGGTCTATTCCGGCGAATGGCTCATCGAGGAGAATAAAGGAAGGGGTGGTGACCAAAGCCCTGGCTATCTCAACCCTTCGGCGTTCCCCTCCAGAAAGAAGATAGGCCTTTTGTTTCGCTAAGTGACTAATCCCCAACTCCCGGAGCAGGTTATTTGCCCTCTCCTCCTGTTCCCCCGGCGAAAGGTCGAGAGTCTCCAAAATGGCCATAAGATTTTCCTTAACACTGAGCTTTTGAAATATGGAAGGTCTTTGGGGTAGATAAGCGATCCCCTTTCTCGCCCTTTTATACGTTGGAAGATGGGTTACCTCCTCTTCTCCCAGAAAAATCTTTCCTCCCGTGGGTTTAACCAACCCAAGGATCATATAAAAGGTAGTTGTTTTCCCCGCTCCATTGGGCCCCAAAAGGCCTACCACTTTTCCCTGTTCCACCTTAAGGCAGACCCCATTTACCACAGTCTTTTTTTGATAGGTCTTAGTGAGATTCTCCGCTCGCAGGACCAACTTCCTCCTCCCCTTTTAAAGAATAAGTTGACTTTACGGGGGACCCCTCCGCTACAAGTTTTTCTGCACTCACCCAAATGGTTATCTTCTCCGCCAAGAGGTCGTTTCCCATATCGTCAAGATAATGAGCTCCACCTTCCAGGACAAGAACATCATCCTGAGCGGTATAGGTAGCTAACTCACAGCTCGCCTCTCTCTTCTTATTTTTATCAGCTATCTGGGTTATCCTCACCTTCCCCTTGATTATAACCTTATTTAAGGCATCCTCCTTGGTAAGGTATACCTCAAGTCTCTCTCCCTCCACCAAAAAATCCCTCCAGGTAGCCCTAACTTCACCTTCATAGATAAATATACGATTTTTGTAGTCTATTTGCTGTCGAGAGGAGCTGATCACCAGCTCCCTTTGGTTGGACGCTGCCCCTGCAAAGCTTACCCCTCCAAAAAGGATTAAGCCAATGGTTAAAAAAAACAAAAATTTTCTCATATTTTTCC
>CAYSEE010000137.1:0-3177 GCA_964429955.1 uncultured Clostridia bacterium
CCGATCGGGCCGTTGAGGGGGAAATGCGAAGCATGTCCCCCTCAAATATCTTGCCGAATCTGGGTTAAAAAATGTATCACGTTAAATCCAAAATCTTATTCAATCGGGAAATTGCTCCCGAGCATTTTGTGATAAGTTTGGACTCTCCGAAAATTGCTCAGGAGGCAGATCCAGGACAGTTCCTCCACATTAGAATAGAGAACAAAGAGGATCCCCTACTGAGGCGTCCCTTCAGCATTCATAACGCAGAGGATGGAAAAATTGAGATTCTATACAGGGTGGTAGGAAGGGGGACAAGCCTTTTATCCAGAAAAAAACCGGGAGAGAAAATAGACCTCTTAGGACCTCTGGGGCAGGGATTTAAAACAAATCCAGGAGTAAAAAGAGCGATATTGGTGGCCGGAGGGGTGGGGGTAGCACCCCTTTATTTTTTAGCAAGAAGGCTGGCCACCACCAGGATATTGGAGATCAGCGTGCTTATCGGCGCCAAGGATGAGGGAAAACTTTTATGCGAAAGGAATTTTAGAAACTTAGGGGTAAAGGTGGAAATAGCCACGGAGGACGGAAGCAAGGGCTTTAAAGGGCTGGTCAGCGACCTTTTCTCAAACTCGATATCCACCGATCCTTATACGGTATCGACCTTCGTCTACGCCTGCGGTCCTTTTCCTATGCTAAGGAAAATAGCCTCTCTCAGTAAAAGGAGGGGGATTCCCTGCTATGTATCCCTGGAACAGAGGATGGGATGTGGAATAGGGGCCTGCTTAGGGTGCGCAATAAGGGGAACAAATGGATATCTTCGCCTCTGCAAAGAGGGGCCAGTTTTTGACGCTCGAAAGATATGCTGGGAAACAATCCAATGAATGTAAGGATAGGATGTTGCGGCTTTCCCGTTGCGAGAAACAAGTATTATAAGACTTTCCCTGTCGTGGAAGTCCAAAGGACATTTTACCAGCCACCCGAGCTTGCTACCTTCAACACCTATATGTTTGAGGATGCCCGTCGATTTTCTCAATTATTCAGTTAAGGAAGATTAATCCTTGAATACCATTCCCAATCTAACCACAAACCTGGGAAAGCTTAAGTTAAAGAACCCTGTCCTGGTCGCCTCAGGTACATTTGGCTATGGGGAGGAATACGCTGAACTCATCAATCTTAACAAATTGGGGGGGATAATAACCAAGGCCGTGACCTTAAAGCCAAAGGAGGGAAATCCCCCTCCCCGCTTGGCGGAAACTCCCTCCGGTCTCCTCAACGCTATTGGGCTTCAGAACCCGGGAATAGAGGTATTTATCCAGGAGAAACTCCCCTTCCTGCGCAAATTCGACACTAAGATAATCGTGAATATCGCTGGGGAGGAGGAAAAAGAGTACCTTCAATTGACGGAGAGACTGTCCAGAACAAAGGGAATAGACGCCTTGGAGGTGAACATTTCCTGTCCTAACGTGGAAAAGGGAGGGCTTGCGTTTGGTACTGATCCAGAAGTGATTTACTCATTGATCAAGGAGCTAAGAAAGACCACCGACCTTCCCCTCATTGTGAAGCTTACCCCAAATGTAGCTGATATAAGGGAGATCGCTAAGGCAGCTGAGGAGGGGGGAGCGGATATCCTATCTCTGATAAATACCGTCCTCGCTATAGCCATAGATGTAGATGCTCAAAGACCAAAACTAAGCAACACCGTAGGGGGGCTCTCTGGCCCGGCCATAAGGCCGATCGCCGTGAGAATGGTCTGGGAAACTTTTCAGACGGTGAACATACCCATAATAGGGATGGGGGGAATTATGAAACCGGAGGACGCCCTCGAGTTCATCCTCGCCGGAGCCAGCGCCGTGGCCATAGGGACGGCGAACTTCGTCGATCCACAGACTCCCCTTAAGGTGATCGAGGGAATTAGAGAATATTTGATAAAAAAGAGAATTGATAACTTTAAGGGTTTAATCGGTGGCTTAAAAATCCCAGAATAAGGTAATACCAATGTTTGCCTGGTTAAAGTTTTGTGCTTGTGCGCTGTTGATTTTGTATACAGGCTATAAATTATCCTATTACGGGGATGTGATCTGTGAGAAGACCTCCCTTACCAAAAGCCTGATGGGGTTTGTCTTCCTATCCTTAGCCACCACTCTTCCTGAATTTATCACAAGCATTGGCTCGATAACGGTCGTCGACTCGCCAAATCTTGCCGCTGGAAATGCCCTTGGCTCTATCCTCATAAATTTGATGATCATCGCCCTTCTGGACTTGGCTCAGGGCAAGGGGCCTCTATTATATGAGGTGAGTATGAACCACATCCTCTCCGCCGGACTGTGCATAATTGCCCTGGGTTTTATCTCCCTCTTCATTTTCCTGAGATCTTTCTTGGACATCCAATCGGGCATCTTAAACTTCGGCTTCGACAGCTTAATCCTCCTCTTCATCTACGCCTTAGGAATAAGGCTTATGTTTGGATACAAGGGCAGAAAGAAGCCAGGGGAGAAGCCAAAAGTAGCTATGCCCCTTTACAAACACGTCCATTTAAGAACAACTCTTGTCAAGTTTTCCCTTTGTTTTATAGCCATAGTTTTCCTCGCCCTATGGCTGGCAAAGACCGGAGAGGAGATAGTGAAGGTGATGGGCTGGAGTGATGTCCTGGTGGGGACTTTCTTCCTTGCCTTAGCTACCTCCTTGCCCGAGCTTGTGGTGAGCTTGACAGCGCTTAAGTTTGCCGTGGATATGGCCATAGGCAACATCTTAGGGGCTAACTTTCTCGACATTATGATCTTACCCGTTTGTGACATTTTTTTCCGAAGGGGACAGATTTTATCCTATATCTTCCCTGTCCACTTAATTACTACCTCCTTAGCCATAATTCTCACGGCAATAGTTATAATAGGGTTAATTTACAGATCCCGCAAGTCATTTTTAAGAATGGGATGGGATGCGATAGCTATGATCACTACCTTTATCTTGGGAAGCTACTTTTTAATTCGGTTTAGCGGAAGTTGACCTTATTAGTTAAGAAGTTGGTAGCCGCAAGTTTCAGCCTGCGATAAAAAGAACAAATGGGGAGAGATTTAGGGTGGAAGCAGTTACTGGAAAATTTCAACTCGTAGTGCAGACCTTTAGGTCTGCCTAAATTTAGCTATCGGAATTTCAATAAATTTCTCTTTGGATTATATTAACTAACACTCAGGTGAACGA
>CAYSEE010000138.1:0-3159 GCA_964429955.1 uncultured Clostridia bacterium
AGCGCAAGATGTCATTTTCAGAAAACGGGAAAGGATTAAAAATTTGTTTACCCGTATAGCTGACTTTACGGAATTGCAGGTAAAATAAAAGGGAGCAACAAAATGTTTTTAATAGGGGTTGAAAGATGTGGAGATAGAAAAATTACTTATTTACTAAGTGAAGAGACAAACCTAAAGATAGGGGATCTCTGTTTATTTAAGATAAAAGATAAAATAGAAATAGGAAGGGTAAAATATGTCTTCTTAGCAGAGAAAGAAGATGCACCTCTTCATACTCAATATATCAAAAAAGTTGATTTTGAGGAGGAGAAAAGGTTTAAGCGCCGAAGGAAGATAGAGAAAAGAGCTTATGAAGTAGCTCTAAATAAGATTGCCTTCCATAAGTTACCGATGAAGTTAGTAGCTACAAGATATCCCTTAGGGAGCGATCAACTTATATTTTACTACACAGCTAAGGAAAGGGTGGATTTCAGAGCTCTGGTTAAGGACTTAGCAGCCATCTTTAAGATGCGCATTCAAATGCAGCAAATTGGGGTAAGAGATGAATCTCAAATTCTGGGAGGATGTGGAATTTGTGGAAGACCGATATGTTGCGCTTCCTTCTTAAAAAGCGAAATGAAGAAAAAATTAAATTCGGTGAGTTTAAGGACAGCTCGCCTTCAAAACCTTCCCCTGACTTCCTCCAAGATCTCCGGAATATGCGGTCGATTGCGTTGTTGCTTAAATTTTGAGTCCACCACATACAACAGTTTAAAAGAAAAACTTCCCTCTGTAGGGGAAATTATCGAATATCAAGGAGAGAAGGCAAAAGTAGTGAAACAGAATGTATTGAAAGAAACCATAACGATAGAAATGAAAGACGGAATAAGAAGGACATTAACCAAGGCGAAAATAAGCGAACAAAAATGAAGGCTTTAAGTCTATTTTCAGGAGGATTGGATAGCATCCTATCCACGAAACTTATCCAGCACCAGGGAATTGATGTGGAGGGGGTATGCTTTATCTCGCCATTTTTTACTGCCGAAAGGGGAATAAAGGCTGCGCGAGATATAAATATACACCTTCATATTATGAACATCGGCAAAGAGCTTCTTACCTTAATCAAATCTCCCACTTACGGTTTTGGAAAGGGAGCCAATCCGTGTATTGACTGTCATATTCTTATGATAAAGAAAGCAGGTTCTTTGATGAAAAAGATAGGAGCTTCTTTTCTCATCACCGGTGAGGTCCTGGGAGAGAGACCCAAATCACAAAACCGCTGGGCCTTAAGCATTATAGGAGAAAGATCAGGCTTTGGAGATTACCTCCTTCGTCCTCTTACTGCTAAGAATCTCCCTCCTACCCTGCCGGAAAGGAAGAAATGGGTAGAGAGGGAAAAGCTTTTAGGAATTAAGGGAAGAGGTCGGCGCATTCAATTGGAATTAGCTAAAAAACTGAATATTAGGAATTTTCCCTCCCCCTCTGGGGGGTGCCTCCTTACTGATCCCGTGTTTTCCCGTCGAGTCAAGGATCTATTAGCGCGGGGCAAATTAAACTTTAATGAGGTAGAATTGCTTAAGATAGGTAGACATCTTCGCTTGGAAAGCCGGACAAAATTGATTGTGGGGAGAAATGAGAGGGAAAACAAAAGACTTCTTCAATTAGCTACACCTGGTGATTTTTGCCTTCGGGCAGCCGATTTTCCTGGGCCAATCGGCCTTTTAAGAGGAGAAGAAGATGAAGAAATTTTTAGAATTGCTGCCTCCATTATCGGTCGTTACAGTGACGCACCCCCCAGGGAGATAAAAATAGAATATCACAAGCTACCCGAGGGAGAAAAGAGATACCTTCTGGTCAATTCCATCTCAGATGAAGAGATAGAGAAATTGAGAATATAAAGAAAGGTTGATCCAGGTTAAAATGGAACAGGTAAGGTATGAGCCTTTACATATTTGATTTAGATGGGGTAGTGTATCGGGGCGAGAAGGTGTTGCCCGGGGTAAAGGAAAGTTTAAGCTTGCTCAGGAATAGAAAGGAGCAGATCTGTTTTCTCAGTAACAATTCCACCTTGAGCAGGCAGGGATTTTTAAGAAAACTTGACCGTCTGGGGATTCAAGCCAAACTCGATGAACTTTACCCCTCTTCTTATTTAGCCGCTGTCTATCTAAGTGGAAATAGGCAAAGAAAGGAAAACAGAGCATTGGTGATAGGAGAAGAGGGATTACTTGAGGAATTAAGAGAGGCTGGGATAAAGATTACCCAAAAGGAAGATCAGGCTGATTATGTAGTAGTAGGAATGGATAGGGAGTTCAATTTTAAAAAGCTCTGCCAGGCCTACCGGGCTATCTTAAAGGGAGCGAAATTCATAGCTACCAATATGGATTTAACATATCCCCTGGAAGAGGAAACTGCCCCCGGTGCAGGAGCTATAGTTAAAGCCATAGAGGTATCCACCGGCAAGACCCCTTTGCTCTTAGGTAAACCTGAAATTTTTGGACTTTCCACGATTATAAAGGATAAAGGGCAGTCTCTCTCCGATGTCATCCTTATTGGGGACCGCCTGGAAACGGATATTTTAGCCGGTAAGCGGATGGGAATTACCACTGTTTTGGTTTTATCGGGAATAAGCAGATTTGAGGAAGTAGAGAAGACTCCCCCTTCCTTGCGGCCAGATTACGTTATCCCCTCCTTAAGAGACTTGCCCTACTTAACCTAATAGCGGATGAAAAAGGTATTAAATTCCCCCTTGTATTCCTCCCATTTTACCTCTACATTCTCCACTAATGCACCAGGGGGTCCCTTATGGCACCAATTAATCATTTTCCGCACAGCATCCTCCTCTCCTTCAAAAACTGCCTCTACATCACCATTCCATTTATTTCTAATCCAACCAGTAACTTTTGAACGGGAGGCCTCGCTTCGGGCGCTGCTGCGGAAAAACACCCCCTGCACTCTTCCCGTAATTAAAACATGAGCTCTTACCTTTTTCATTTTATCCCTTCCATTTTATCCCTGATTTAACAAGATATCAAAGCCATCCCTACCCATTCTTTTAATTATATTATACATAGATGAAAGGCAAAGGCAAGCAAATATCAAATCGAGCATCTTGACATATCGATATTGTATGTTAAATTCAAAATGAACTGGGCTTCGTTGATTTCTTCACAGTATTATCAA
>CAYSEE010000139.1:0-3156 GCA_964429955.1 uncultured Clostridia bacterium
ACCTTATATCGTAGCCTTAATGACGGAGTTATTAAAAGTAAATAAAGAAGATAAAGTTCTGGAGGTGGGGACAGGCTCAGGCTATCAGGCAGCTATCCTCTCAGAGATTGTCAAGGAAGTTTACACCATAGAGATATTCGAGGAGTTAGGAGTTTCTGCCAAAAAAAGACTAAAGGATCTGGGTTATTCCAATGTAAAGGTAAGGATAGCCGATGGATATTACGGCTGGCCAGAGAAGGCTCCCTTTGATGCCATCATCGTTACCTGCGCCGCTACCCACATTCCCCCTCCTTTGATTGCCCAGCTAAAAGAGGATGGGAAGATGTGCATTCCCATAGGAGGTGTTTTCCAGGTTCAGAACCTTATGTTAATAGAGAAAAAGGGTGGCAAAATTACAAGCAAAAATATCCTCCCCGTGAGGTTTGTCCCTATGTTAGGGAAACATTAAAAAAACCAGGATAAGGGCGATTAAAATGGGTGATATAAAATAGAGGCAACTAATTTGAGGAAATGATGAGTGTTTTCATTTCTATATTTCTTATTTCCTTCTCCATATTATCCTATGAGATTTTGTTGATGCGGATTTTCTCCATTATCTCGTGGTCTCATTTTGCCTATATGGTAATTAGTATTGCCCTTCTGGGTTTTGGGGTCAGCGGGACATTCATTAGTCTGCTTCAAAAGGGGTTTAAAAAACACTTTTATCTATTTTTTGCTATCTTCTCCTTTCTCTTTTCCCTTTCTCTTCCCCTTTGTTTTGCCCTCTCTCAGAGGATTCCCTTCAGTCCTTTTCTCATCGTTTGGTATCGAGGGGAGTACCTTCGCCTTTTGGAATACTACCTTGTCTTTCTCATTCCCTTTTTTCTGGGGGCTACCTGCATTGGACTCTCCTTTTTGAAATTTTCTCAGGAAATTCCCAAAGTTTACTTTGCCAACCTTCTTGGCTCAGGAGCCGGAGCTCTGGGAATAATTCTGATTATGTATCTTCTGCCTCCTATCTCTATTATAGGAGTGATAACCGTCCTGGCCTTTCTCTCCGCACTGTTCTCAGCTATTAACTTCCCCAGGAAGATTTTAGTTATGGCTACCATCATCTTCTCAGTCTTCATTTTGCTTTTCTTTCTTTATCCCCCTCAGCCTCAAATTTCTCAGTATAAGGGGCTCAGTGTTGCCTTAAAGCTGCCTCAGGCAAAAATTATCAGCCAGAGATTCTCCCCATTAGCCCGCCTTGATGTGGTAAAGTCCCCGGCCATAAGATATGCCCCGGGCTTGAGCCTTAATTTTAAAGGGAAAATTCCTCCCCAATTGGCCCTCTTCATAGATGCGGACTCTATGTGCCCCATAACTAACTTTCAGGGAGATTTATCCAATGTAAGATATTTAGATTATACAACCTCAGCCCTTCCTTATCATCTTTTAAATGAGCCAAGTGTGCTCATCTTAGGGGCGGGGGGAGGCTCAGAAGTTCTCACCGCCTTATATCACAAGGCTTCCTCAATTGAGGCAGTGGAGGTGAATCCTCAGGTAATAGATTTGTTGCAAGGGGAATACGCCGAGTTTTCAAATCACCTTTACTCTTATCCTCAGGTAAGGGTTAAAATAGCGGAGGGAAGAGGGTTTATGGAGTCCACTGATGAAAAATACGACCTCATTCAAATAACACTTCTGGACTCCTTTAGTAGTTCATCAGCGGGGGTTTATGCCACCTCTGAAAGCTATCTTTATACCATTGAGGCGATTAAAAATTATATAGAGCATCTTACACCAGAGGGCATACTCTCTGTTACCAGATGGGTTAAGACACCTCCCAGGGATGGAATTAAGATGTTTGCTACCGCTGTGGAGTCGCTGGAGAAGATGGGGATAAAAGATCCCTCTTCTCACCTCATCTTCATAAGAAGCTGGGCTACCTCTACCCTGCTTATTGGACGTTCTCCCTTTACTCCCTCTCAAATAGGGACAGTCAAGAAATTCATCGAGGAAAGGCTATTTGATCCTATCTGGTATCCGGGGATCAGTTCAAAAGAAGTAAATCGATACAATATCTTAAATGAGCCCTATTATTATGAGGCAAGCCAGAGAATTTTGTCTGAGGGAAGGAAGGACTTCTACCAGGACTATCTCTTTTATGTAAGGCCAGCCACCGATGATCGCCCTTATTTTTTTCATTTTTTTAAGTGGAAGTCCCTGCCCTATCTTCTTAAGACTCTGGGAAGGGCATGGATTCCCTTTATGGAATGGGGATATATAATCCTCATTGCTACTTTAATCCAGGCAATAGGAATAAGCATACTCCTGATCGTTCTTCCGTTGTTCTTTTTGAAAAAGAAAAAAAGTGTCTTGAGAGATAAGTTGCGTATCTTCCTTTACTTTCTTTGTCTGGGAGTGGGATATATGTTTATGGAGGTGTCCTTTATTCAGAAATTCACTCTCTTCCTATTTTATCCCATCTATTCGGTGGCGGTGGTGATAGCTGGCTTTCTCATATTCTCCGGCTGGGGAAGTTACTTTAGCCGTCGGATTCACTTGAAAAGGGCAAGCACCATAGAGGTAGCCGTGGGAGGAATAATAGTCATCTCCTTAGGGTATCTATTATGGTTAAACGATATCTTCGCCTCCTTCATCTGGCTTCCTGACTGGCTAAGGATATTATTCTCAGTATTGCTCATTGCCCCCTTAGCCTTTTTTATGGGTATGCCTTTCCCTTTGGGATTGGGAAAAGTTTCCTATAATAGGCCTCTTCTCGTCCCCTGGGCCTGGGGGATAAATGGATGCGCCTCAGTGATCAGCACTGTCTTGGCCACCATTTTGGCCATTTCGGGTGGGTTTAATTTGGTGATAGTTATATCCTTAGCTTTATATGCCTTAGCTGCTGTAAGCTTTCGTTCATTTTGATCCATATTTGGCTGTTCACCCTCCAAGCTTACTCACCCTGCGTGTCAAATCATATAAGCTACTTTCTTGTCGTAAGAGTAGAGCATAGGAGCTTTCCTGTTAAAGCTTAATGATAGTTCCACTTTGAGCTACCCAACCTCTCTTTTCTATACGATCTCTTCATAAAGAGTCTTTTTCTCTCCAAAGTTATTTTTACCTTACTTAAAAGTTTGCAAATGTCGTCTATTCCTTATTCTTAGTTCTTGCATCCTCTTAATATAC
>CAYSEE010000140.1:0-3102 GCA_964429955.1 uncultured Clostridia bacterium
CTGGTGGATTTTCCAAAAATAAAGACTCATCTTCAGGGACTGGTCAGTCTGGGCCTTAAGAATTGGAATGGGACAATACCCTGGTATGCTGATGAAGAACATTGCTCGTTGGAGTCGTTCGGGTCCATTCCAGACTCTATGGAGGGGTCACATCGAAGTGACCTTGGACAAAAGATTGTAGACTTAATTAAGGCCGTTCCTCCCACTGTGACCATTATAGATGGAATTATATGCCTGGAGGGTCAGGGCCCTGCCAGAGGTGGCACCAGGATAGACTTAAATACTATCATAGCAAGCAGAGACGTGGTAGCAGCGGATGCTGTAGCCTGCAGTGCAATGGGCATCAATCCTTTCGAAGTCCAGGCGCTGAGAATAGCTCATTCAGAGGGGATTGGAGAGGCAGAACTAAAGAATATCGAAGTTGAAGGAGCAAGTATTGCTCAGGTGAGGAAGTATTTTAAAAGGCCGGTTAATGACCCGGCAGCTGCGGTTCCGGGCGTAGATGTTTATCAGGCAGGCACCTGTCCGGGGTGTATGGTGATGATTAGAAGTGCCCTCGACGATTTTAAAAGAGAAATGCTTAAATCAGGTAAAAAAATTAGCCTTGAGGTGGGTATTTTAGCAGGTTGGAATGTTCCCCCTCCTGCCAGAGACTATAAGCATTTTTTTGTCATTGGCAACTGCTGGGGTTATTCTCCCACCTCAAAAGCCATTAAGTCCTATCTAAGGAAATTGGAGGAAAAGGGCTCCAGGGTATATAGATATCCCGGGTGCGCGCCCATATATATCTGTAAACTGATGTTTGAGGAATTAAAGAATATAAACAAATAGCCTCTGCGGATTAGAGTTTGCTATGTAAATGTAGTTAATTTCTCGTATGAGAGGCCGTTGGGGGTATTCCGAAGGAATCGGCAAAACTTGCTCCGAAGTATTGCCCCCTTAAGCATCTTGTTTATATAAGGGGAGGTTAAAAAGTGAGGACGGGAAAAACCATTGTACAGGCCAAGAACTTTCCTATAGAGGCTAAGATCAGGGTTGCTTGTGAGGTTCTAATAGGAAGAGAAATAAGATCTGTAGCTGAGAGGCATCGGATAAGCCGACAGGCAATTTATTTATGGACAAAAAAGGCGAGGGAAGCTCTCTTTGAGGCGCTAAAGCCGGGTAAGAATGGATGTAAACCTAAGGTCTCAGAGGTTAACCTCGTGATAAAAAGACAGGAAAAAACGATAAACAGGTTAAATCAGCTTCTTCTCAAGGCTGAGGATGAAATAGCAAGGCTTACCAAGGCCCTTAAGGATAGAGAGCCAGCGAAGCCTCAAAAATGTCCTGAATGTGGGTGCGAGAAGATCTACAAAAATGGCACTTACAAAAGAAAGTCAAAGGCTCTTCCTTTTGATTGTCCAGGAAATAAAAACGATGGATTAGTAACAGTTCAAAAGTTCGTCTGCGCTTATTGCGGACATTCCTTTTGTGCGGAGATAAAAAAGTATAAATTTTAATCTTTTAAGCTGCTTTGTTTGACACATCTCTCAGATTCTGATAATATATTGCTGTGTTTATCCTTCCAGAGTTTTCCTCATATTTAACTAATTGAACTGGACAAGCTAAAGGTTTTAAAAAAGGAGAAAGCTTAATGAATGCTCAAGAAGTAATGGAGTTAGATAAGAAATATGTAATGCACACTTATGCCCGCATTCCCTTAGTTATAGATATGGGTAATGGAGTAAGGGTTCAGGATAAGGAAGGCAAAAGATACCTTGATTTTATCTCCGGAATAGGGGTGAATGCCCTTGGCCACTGTCATCCGAAGGTGCTGAACGCTATAAAGGAACAATCTCAAAAGTTACTTCATTGCTCCAATCTTTATTATATTGAGCCTCAGGCGCGGTTAGCGGAGAAGTTGTGCCGTTTATCCTTTGCCGATAAGGCATTTTTCTCTAACTCAGGGGCAGAGGCCAATGAGGCAGCCATAAAGTTGGCTCGTAAGTTTGGAAGCAAGAAAAACGGGGAGGGAAAGTGCTATGAGATAATTACTATGGAGAACTCCTTTCATGGAAGGACGCTGACCACTCTGGCAGCAACAGCTCAAACTAAATATCACAAGGGATTTCCCCCTTTTCCTCCCGGGTTTAAATATGCCCCTTTTAACGATCTGGGAGGGGTTAAGAAGCTGATCTCTAAGAAGACCTGTGCCATAATGCTGGAGCCTGTCCAGGGGGAGGGTGGAATAAATATATCCACAGAGCCCTTTCTTAAGGGACTGCGAAAGCTTTGTGATGAAGAGAGAATTCTCCTCATCTTGGATGAGGTTCAATGTGGATTGGGCAGAACAGGAAAGTTATTTGCCTACGAGCATTACGGAATTGAGCCGGATATAATGACCTTAGCCAAACCTCTGGGAGGGGGACTGCCCATTGGGGCAACTTTGGCTAAGGAAAGTGTTGCCTCCTTCTTTGAGCCGGGAGACCATGCCTCCACCTTTGGAGGAGGTCCCTTGGTATGTGCAGCTGCCCTGGCCTTTTTAAATGTCCTGGAGGAAGAGGGATTGATGGAAAAGGCTGATGAAAGGGGAAGGTATTTTAAGGATAAGTTGGAGAAGTTAAGAGGGAAATTCCCCTTTATCAAGGAGGTTCGAGGCAAGGGCTTGATGATAGGTGTTGAGCTTGAATTTGAGGGCAAGAAGGTCGTGGATGAATGCCGAAAAGAAGGGCTTTTGATTAACTGTACCTCTAAAAATGTCCTTCGCTTCCTTCCCCCCTTAACTATAAGGAAGGACGATATTGACCAGGCTGTCGAAATATTGGACAAAGTCTTATCTAATATACTCTGATAATCACCGACTATGCCTGCCGATTATTTCCATTATGTTTTTTTATGAAGGTAAAAGAAAAATGAAAAGCTATAGATTTATATCCATCAAAGAAAAGATCCTGATAGTCTCTCAGGTGATAGCTGGGGAAAAGGTAAAGCTCGTAGCCGATAAACACAGGGTAAGTAGACCTTCTGTTTATAGCTGGACCCAAAGAGCCTTAGGTGCTTTAGAGGAAGCGTTAAAGCCGGATAAAAGAGGACCTAAATTAAAAAGGACCAAACAAGATAAAA
>CAYSEE010000141.1:0-3098 GCA_964429955.1 uncultured Clostridia bacterium
ACTCAGGTGAACGAAAAATTAATAAAGGGGGAGCAGCGAAGCGTTGAGGGGGAAACGTGGAACGTTGCCCCCTCAATATCTTGTTATAGATAGGCCAATTATATGGGGAAAGTAAAACAGCCTGTGCCGGTCAAGCTGATTGTGGGAATGCTCTCGGCGGAGGAAGCTCTATTTGAAAAGGTGGAAGAGAAGCTCAGCCAAAAATTTGGCTCCATTGACTTTAGAAGTCCTATTCTGCCCTTCCGCCATACGGATTATTATGAAAGAGAAATAGGGAAGGACTTAAAAAGAAAGTTTATAAGCTTCCAGCATCTCATCGATCCTGGATATATACCTAAAATCAAGTTATTTACCAATGAACTTGAGGAAGATTTTCTTTATCCTCGCTCCTCTGACCGCCGTATTAACCTGGACCCTGGGTATGTCTGTCTTTCCAAATTAGTTCTTGTCACCACCAAGGACCACCAGCATCGCCTTTATTTAGGAGGGGGTATTTATGGCGAGGTTACCTTAAAGTACAAGAGAAGGAATGGATTTCAACCCTGGCAATGGACCTATCCTGATTACAAAAGCAAGCCCTATCTTGAAATTTTCAACCATATAAGAGAGATCTATCGAGGACAGATCAAAAGGTAAAAGGCCTTTGACAAGTCTATGAAAAAGCGCTATAAATATAAAAAGTAAGAAAGATGCTAAAAGAGGAAAGGATAAAAATTCTGACCGTGAAGGAGGTCAGTGCATTATAATGTTATCCAAACTTGAACAGGAAATAGAACGTATAGCAAGGCATATTACCATCCTAAGACTCGTTGTGGAGGAGGGACCGATTGGCATTATAAGATTATCCGAGCTAAGCAAATGCCCTCAACACAAGGTAAGGTATTCCTTAAGAATTTTAGAACACAAAAATCTGATAAAGCCATCATCCCAGGGGGCAATGGCCACCCCAAAGGCCAAAAATTTTATGAAGGCCCTGCCAAGAAGGATAAGGAAACTATCAGAGAAACTGGAAAATCTATAAGCTCTTGACAAAAAATTTTTTACCCTATATAATGTTACTTGTTAACATGGGACAAGATAACGTAATTAAAGAAAAGGAGCAAAAAATGCAGATATTTGGGTTGCCCTTGAAAACCTTTCTCACCGTGGTTCTGGTGCCCATAGGGATAATAATTGCACTGTTCATCTGGGGTATGATATATAAACCTTCAAATTAAAAGGTAAGGAGAAGACAATGGCTACAGCAGGAACAACTGGGGTAATAATTATCTACCTGGTGCTGATATTGGGCGTAGGCGCCTGGGCATCCAGAAAGATAAAGACGGCTGAGGATTACGTAGTGGCGGGAAGATCCTTGGGGTTCTGGATGTTTACCATCCTGATCATCGCCTCCTGCACCAGCGGGATGACCCTTCTCGGAGTGGCTGGCTTGGGTTACGTAGGGGGATGGCCTACCATCTGGGAGCAGATATTTGTTCCCCTTACCTGTGCTATCTGCATTCTCGTTTATGGAGCCAAACTGCACCGGGTAAGTCAGAAGAGAAAATATATGACCATTCAGGATTATTTCTCCCACAGGTTTTACTCCCCCAAAGCGATGAGGATAGTCTCCGGGTTAGCCGTGCTTATAACCTCGGTAATCTATTTAACCGGTCAATACCGTGCTATAAGCATAGTCCTCACGAGACTTTTGGGGATAACTCACCTACAGGCTCTTCTAATTGGAGCGGGTATAGTGATGGTCTATGTCATTATGGGTGGACTTTACGCCGTAGCCTGGACTACGCTCATCCAGGGGTTGATACTCATCATTGGAGTCCTTTGCACCGCTCCCTTCGTGATCTCAGCCGCG
The DNA here is from genome assembly GCA_964429955.1 of uncultured Clostridia bacterium. GTDB lineage: Bacteria > Aerophobota > Aerophobia > Aerophobales > B47-G16 > CAYSEE01. The sequence goes on from CAYSEE010000141.1 coordinate 1,853, forward strand.
GGAGGGCTAACCCATATAAACAAGGTATTGGGAGGGATAGACCCAAATTACCTTAAATTAGCCTTTCCCCAACAGCATCCCCCTTACGCCCCTTATGCCTTTTGCACTCCTCTCTTTCTGATATCCTTCTTCTTTCTTTTAGCTGTGGGATTGGGCTCTGCCCCTCATATAATTAATAACGTCCTCACGGCAAGGAGGAAAACTTACTATCGCTGGGCACCCTTAGCCGCCTTCGCCATATATGCGGCGGTAATGTACCTCATTAAAATAGTGGGATTTGCCACCAGGACTATGGTCACGGAAGGAGCCTTTAACCTGGCCCACCCTGATTACTCATTCATCGCCAGCATAGAGCACATAATGCCCCCTGTAGTCTGGGCCTTTTTCGGTGTGGTCATCCTGGCTGCGGTTATGTCCACTACGGACAGACTTCTCTTGACCATTGGTAGCTGCATCGGATGGGACCTTTACAAGAGCCTGATAAACCCACAGGCCTCTGATAAAAGGGTAAATCTGATCAGCAGAATTTTCGTGGGTGTATTCGCTGCAATTACCGTGCTTCTGGCTATAAAGCCCCCCGCCCTACTGGCCTGGTTGATCTGGATGGGAATTGGGATAATGTTAGCTTGTTTCGTCACTCCGTTGCTCTTTGGCCTTTACTGGAAAAGGGCCACCCGCGAGGGCGGGATCTGGAGCATGCTCGTCGGGCTCATCTCCGCCGTCATATTCGGGGCGATTCATCAATTTGTAACACCTCTCCCAATGCACTTCAGCTTCTATGCTTTTGTAATTTCCATAATAGTTATGGTGGTGGTGAGTCTTGTCACTCAACCTCCTGAGGAAAAGATTCTTCGAGAAACCGAGAGCGGCTTTTATATCAAAGCGAGATAATAATGCAGTTGAGAGTTATGAGTGAATTAGAAACTATCCACTGAGAAGCATCAAGCCAGATTCGGCAATTTGAATAGTATATGCTAAAGAAACGTAGTGCAGACCTTTAGGTCTGCCTAAATTCATCAGGCCTAAAGGCCTGAGCTACATTTGTGGATGGGGAGACGACTTTGGTCCCCCCTTTGCAAAGTAAGGATTGAAAGCTATTGGGAGGCCGAAGCCTCCCCTACCCAGACGAAGAGCTTCGATAGTTTGCCGAATCTGGGATCAACTATAATTAAGGAGGAAGTATGTCTGTCGACAATCAAATAGAATACATCGAAAGGGAAGAACTGGAAAGACTACAATTCTTAAG
>CAYSEE010000142.1:0-3070 GCA_964429955.1 uncultured Clostridia bacterium
AGCGAGCGAAGCGAGCGTTGGAGGGGAGATTCCGAAGGAAGATCCCCTCCAATATAGGCCTGCTCCCCCCTTTCAGTACTTTACTTTATACATATCCAAAAAACAAATTTTTTGCCGTTTTGAAGAAATCGTCGGGCAATTCTTCATATTTTAGGCTCTGGGATGATATTTTTTATATACCCTTCTTAGTCTTTCCTGAGTGATATAAGTATAAATTTGGGTAGTACCGATATTGCTATGACCTAAAAGCTCCTGCACTGAACGAAGATCAGCATCTCTGGCTAAAAGATGTGTGGCAAAGGAATGACGAAGGGTATGGGGAGAGATTCTTTTAGTTATGCCAGCCCTTTGGGCATATTTCTTAATCGCCTTCCAGCAGGCCTGACGGGAAATCCTCTTGCCATAGCGATTGCAAAAAAGAGGAACCTCCTCTCCCTTCTTTATCTCCCTTTCCCTCAAGTAAACCCTGATGCATTGGCAAGCCTTTCTACCTACGGGGACAATGCGTTCCTTAGATCCCTTGCCCAAAACTCTTACCCATCTATGTCTTAAGTCTAAATCAGAGATATTGAGATTTACCAGTTCGGAAATACGAAGTCCTGCCCCATACAAGAGCTCTAAGATTGCCTTATCTCGAGTTCCACAAAGATCACTGGAAGAGGGAGCATCTAAAAGGCGCTCCACTTCTCTCAGAGAAAGATAGCTGGGAATTTTTCTACCTGACCGAGGAGAGGTAATTCCCTCTAAGAGATTACGATCGCTCTTTCCCTCTATGTTAAGAAATTTATAAAACATACGAATGGCGGAAAGTTTCCTGGCTATGCTGGGAGATCCACATCCCTTTTCTCGGAGGGTAGCTACATATTTTCCAATTAAAGAGTGATCAACCTGCAGGACATCTCTCTTCAGCCACTTGACATATTGAGTAAGATCGCTTCTGTAAGCCTCTATAGTATGAGAGGAAAGTCCTCTTTCCACTCGTAAGTAATCAAGAAAGGATCTGATCAGCTCCTCAGGCAAGCTCCTCTCCCTTTCTTAAAGCTCGTTCATTGAGGGAAAGCAGGTCTATTTTATCCTTAGAGAGCACTTCCGCGAGGGATTGAATCAGGCTATCCAGTAAGACTACTCCTGATCTTTTAACCCACGCCCCTAAGATCACCATATTAGCTACACGAGAACTACCCAGATCCTCAGCGATTTCATTAGCTGGGACTTTGATTATCTCGACATCATTACGGTTTAGCTCATTCCTCACCAAGGAAGTGTTAAGGACTACCCTACCCCCTTTTTTAACCCGGGGAAAAAACTTCAAAAAGGAGGGCTGACTCATTATGATAGCATTTAAAGGAGAAGAGACAATGGGAGAAGCAATGGGTGATGTGGAAATTATTACAGTGCAATTGGCCGTTCCTCCTCGCATCTCTGCTCCATAGGATGGAAAGTAGACAACCTCTTTTCCCTCCCTCAAACCTGCATATGCCAAAAGCTTTCCAGCGAATATTATTCCCTGCCCTCCAAATCCCGCTATCAATAAGTCCTCATACATTTCATCTTCCTCACCATAGTTATTCCCTCCTCTATAATCCTATCAAGCTTTCTTTCATCGGATGCCTCAGCATACACCCTCATCTTGGGCTCAGTTCCCGATGGTCTGAGAAGAAGCCAGCTCTCATCCTTCATTACAAATTTAACTCCATCGATGGTTTTCACCTCTAAAACCTTGCTTCCCCCTAAGCACACAGGGGGAGAGGAGGAAAGTTCTTTCACCATTTCCTCTTTATTCACCTGAACCTGCTCAAAATCCACCCTTTTAAAAAAGGATCTTCCAAATCGATCCTCCATCTCCTCTAAAATTTTCGATAAGGGCTTTTTCTTTCTTGTGATCATCTCCACGAAAAGAAGCGAGGAAAGAAGGCCGTCTCTTTCCGGAAGATGACCGTGATAACCATAACCTCCGCTTTCCTCTCCGCCTAAGATGATATCCTTCTTCAGCATTTTCTCGCAGATGTACTTAAACCCCACAGGTGTCTCATCCAGAGATAACCCAAACTCCTTAGCTATTCTCTCAGGCTGATAGCCTAAGGAAACTGTCTTGGCTACCCCTCCCCTCATTTTCCTTTCCTCTATCAAGTACAAAAGAAGCAAGGAGAAGACCTGGTGAGGGGTAAGATATTCTCCCCTCTCATCCACCACTCCTACCCTATCCGCATCTCCATCAGTAGCTATCCCCAAATCCGCTCCTTCTTCTCTGACCACTGTCTTCAATTCCTCCAAATTTTCCTCAATTGGTTCGGGATTTAACCCTCCAAAACCAGGATTATAATCGGAATGAATAATGCTTACCTTGCATTGTGAGACGGAAAGAACCTTTCCTATAAGCCCATCCCCCACTCCGAACATAGGGTCATAGATGATCTTAAGACGTGCTCTTTTTATCAAATCCTCATCCAAGAATGACTTTACCTTATCAAGATAGGCCTCAATTAAATTCTCCTCTCTTATCAAGTCGTTTTCCCTTCCCTTTACCAAAGAAATTCTCCTTATCTTATCTCTTCCCAAAAAACTCTCGATTTTATCAGTGATCTCTGGCGGAGCAGAGCCTCCAAATGGACTTTTAATTTTTATCCCGTTAAATTTTGGGGGATTATGTGAGGCAGTGATCATCACTCCTCCAGCAAGGTTCTTATGCTTTACGGCGAAGGAAATGCATTGAGTGGGAAGGCTTTGCGAGGAAAGTATCACCGGAATTCCATTCCCGGCCAAGACCTCGACCACCTCCTGAGCAAATTCAGGGGAGAGAAAACGATTATCATAACCCACCACTAACCCTCCTTTTTCTCCTTGAGCTCGATAATAATCGGCTATAGCCTGAGCTACCTTCGCCACATTGGAAAAGGTGAAATCTTTCGCAATTATTCCCCGCCAGCCATCCGTGCCAAACTTAATCTCCTCCATTTCTCTCTCCCTGCTTTAAGTATCATTTTATCTTATAAAAATGAGGGGAGAATGTCAAGCTTTTTTCTTGACAAGCATAAAAAATTTTTGTATATTATGTCATAAGGAGGTGTAT
>CAYSEE010000143.1:0-3044 GCA_964429955.1 uncultured Clostridia bacterium
CTAATGGGAGCAATTCTGCTCTTAGCAGCAGATACTGCCGCCAGAACCATCCTTTCCCCATTAGTTCTTCCTGTAGGAATCTTAACCTCATTTTTAGGGGTACCCCTTTTCGTGTACTTAATTATAAGAAGAAGGAAAGAGTACTGGTGAAATGGCAAGATTAAAGATTCAAGGGTTGAATTTTGGTTATGATAGTAAATTGGTTTTAAAGGATATCAACCTGGAGGTAGAAAAAGGGGAAATTCTGACCCTCGTGGGTCCTAATGGATCGGGAAAAACCACTCTTTTAAGGTGCATTATGAGGATATTTGCTCCTGATAAGGGGTATATCTTGATAAATGGGAAGCAAATAAGTAAGATAAAAAGGAGAGAGCTTGCTAAGCGAATGGCATATGTTCCACAAAGTGAAATTAACAGCTTTCCTACCACTGTTTTTGATACAGTTCTTATGGGAAGAAAACCTTATCTAAATTGGAACCCAGGCGTTAAAGACTTCAAAATGGTTTCCGATGTGCTACATCTATTAGGATTAAAGGAATTTGCTCTAAGAGATTTGAACGAACTAAGCGGGGGCGAGAAACAAAAGGTCTTGATAGCAAGAGCCATAGCTCAAGAACCAGAGATTATGCTTTTAGACGAGCCTACAAGCAATCTGGACTTAAGATATCAGCTGGAAGTCCTGGAAGTAGTGAAGAGCTTGGCTAAAGAAAAGGCGATCTCGGTAATAATGGCCATGCATGACCTCAATTTAGCTTCCAGGTATTCGGATAGATTAGCAATGTTGAAGGACGGGAAAATATTTAGTATGGGAACACCCAAACAAGTGATAACCTCTGAGAATGTAAAATTGGTGTACGGAGTAGAGGTTTCTATTTACAATCAATCCCAAACTCCTTACGTAGTAGCCAAAAAACCCTTAACCTCCTCTAATTATTAGCTGAACTACCGGGGAAAAACAACCATAAAAGCGCTGGATTGGGCTAATACTAAAAACTTTAATGCTGAAGAAGGAGGATAAAATGCAGAAGATAAAGGTCAACTACAAGGATTATTTAAAGGAAACCTTAAAGGCAATGAGAGATAGCGGACTTCTTCTCACCTCAGCCAGCAATGAGGGAAAGATCAACGTTATGACCATCGGCTGGGGAACAATCGGCGAAATATGGGGGATGCCTATGTTCTTAGTGTTTATCCGCCCATCCAGATTTACCTATGGTTTCGTTGAAGAAACGGGAGATTTTACGGTAAACATCCCTCCAAGAGAGCTTCGTGAAACGGCATCTTTCTGTGGGAGCGTCTCGGGAAGAGACCATGATAAGTTCAAGGAAAGGGGACTTACCCCCATATCGGGAAAAAATGTGAAATCTCCGATGATCGGAGAATGCATCCTGCACTATGAGTGTAAAGTCCTACACAAAAATGATATCATCCCAGCAAAAGTTCCCAAAGATGTAGCCTCTAAGTTTTACCCTCAAGGAGACTACCACGGAGTATTCTTCGGCAGGATTCTCTCGGTGTTTGTCGACAGAAAGTTTTACTCCGCAACCCATTGAAATCAGTTTTTGAAAACTCATTTTTCATCCTTCTCAAACAACCTACCTGATTTATTCATAAAAATTTAACAAATCTCTAATTTGTGGTATTATGAAACTGTGTAAAAAAGAGTAAAATTAGGTAGCAGGATTATCCGTAGGGAAATTTCAAATTGAAAGTAAGTTACTCCAAGCTTTCCACCTTCAAGGAGTGCCCCTTCAAGTACAAATGTCTTTACATAGATAACCTCTGGCATCTTAAGAAGGACAGACCCTACCTTAGTATGGGAAACAGCGTCCATCTTGCCTTAAGGGATTTCTTTCGCTTAAGGGATAAAAATGAGCGCACACTCCGGAACCTTGGGAAGCTGCTGAGGAAAAACTGGATAAGCAAAGGCTACAAAGATGACCAGGAGGAAAAGGAATACGCGCTCAGGGCCTGGGAGATGCTCTGTCGGTTCTACGAAACCTATGATCCGTATGTCGTCCCCTTAATGGTGGAGAAGAACTTTTCCACCAGAGTTGAGGAAGACCTTATCTTTTCCGTGAGAATAGATAGAGTGGACAGGCTCCCAAACGGAGGCTACGAGCTAATAGACTACAAGACGGGCAAAAATACCGATATAGGAAAAGAGGAGGAAGACCTCCAGCTCACCATCTACTACCTTGCCTTGGAGAGCCGCTACAGGATAAGACCTACCAGGTTTACCTATTACTTCTTAGAGGATAACAAGAGGCTAACCACCTCCCGGACAGAAAGACAAATCGAGCAAGGTCTCGTCGGTATAAAAGAGCTTGTGAGAAAGATAAGGACTACCCAGGAATTCCTGCCCACCCCTAACCCCTTCTGCTCTTTCTGTGACTTTATAGAGATGTGCCCGGTTAATAAGGTAAGTAATGAAAAACCAAGAGAGGATCTTTAAGTTTTAGGAGGGAAAAAATGGCGATCAAGATTGAGTTAAAAAAGGCAAATGGAAGATATGATAGAATAGAGCCTGTTATTGATTTTACCTTCAATATGAAAAACCAAGAACAGGATCCTATTTCGATAAATTATCTTTTTTATGACGTAAATTATAATACCATTAGAAGAAGAGTGTATTTGATGGGGAGAGGGATATACTTTCCGACTTACCCGGGAGCCGGAGATAAACGATTAGAGGATGTATAAGTGAGCTATGAGATAAAGCTGAATACAAGAGCTACAAGACAGGTTAGAAAGCTGGATCCTCACATAAAGGAAATAGTTAAGAGAAGATTGACAGGCGCTCTTTCTGCAGACCCTTATAGACATTCTTTCTTGTCAGGCAAATACTCCAAGCTGAGAAAAATAACCTGTCCCCTTTTTCACCCCTTGTTTTTGGAAAATTAAGAGTGGAGGAAGTGTGAAGATGAATAAGAAGGAGGAGATTTTAAAAATTTTAGAAGAATTGAAAGGCCAATTAAGGACTAAATATAAAGTAAAAAAAATAGGCCTTTTTGGTTCATTTGTGAGAGGAGAAGAGAAAAAAA
>CAYSEE010000144.1:0-3029 GCA_964429955.1 uncultured Clostridia bacterium
TGAAGGGAAAATCACCCATTCTTCCCATCCTTAAATTCAATCCTCCTTATAAAAAAGATATAAAATCAACGAAAAATATCCCCAAAAATCCCTAAATGGCTGTTGAGTTAAGGTTTATTTTCAATTTTTCTGTATTTAACCAGAAGGGCGTGTCAAATTGACAGACCCATCAAAAAGATTAAAATAATAATTTGGGGTAGTGCGATGGGTCAAGATAAGATCATTATTAAAGGAGCAAGAGAGCATAACCTTAAGAATATCAATGTGGAGATCCCTCGCAATAAATTGGTGGTGATCACGGGATTGAGCGGCTCAGGGAAATCATCTTTGGCCTTCGATACTCTTTACGCAGAGGGTCAACGTCGGTATGTGGAGTCCCTTTCCAGTTATGCCCGCCAGTTTTTGGAACAGATGTCCAAGCCAAAGGTAGACTACATTGAGGGTCTATCTCCAGCCATCTCCATCGAGCAACGCAAGGCCTCCAGCAATCCCCGTTCCACCGTTGCCACCCTTACCGAGATATATGATTATTTGAGGCTGCTCTTCGCCCACATTGGGGAGCCTCATTGCTATAAGTGCGGGAGGAAGATTCAACCCCAGACGGTGGAGAGTATAGTGGATCAGGTTATGCAGCTTCCAGAGGGCTCTTTGATTCAAATTCTGTCTCCCTTGGTGAGGGGGAGAAAGGGAGAATACAGGGACCTTTTTGATCAGATAAAAAGGGATGGCTATCTAAGAGTAAGGATAGACGGAAAGATCCGCCTTTTAGAAGAAGACATATTCTTAGATAAGAATAAAAAGCACACCATTGAGGTGGTTGTGGATAGGTTGAAGGTGAAGAAGGGAATAGAGTCTCGATTGGCCGATTCGGTGGAGACGGCCACTAACCTGTCAAACGGTCTGGTTTCAATTACACAGAAAACAGAAAAGGAGGAAAAGGAATATATCTTCAGCAGACATTTTTCCTGTCCTGAATGTGGAATTAGCTATGAGGAGATCTCCCCTCGTATGTTCTCATTTAACAGCCCGTATGGGGCCTGCCCTGTCTGTAAGGGATTGGGAACTCAACAGACAATAGATCCGGATCTTGTGGTGCCGGATAAAAACAAGTCCTTAAGAGAGGGGGCTATAGTCCCCTGGGAGGAAGGAGTTGGATTTTATCGTTGGGCAAGGACCGCCTCTCGATATTATTTTAGACAGCTCGCCTCTGTAGCTCAGCATTATAAATTTTCCTTAGACACTCCTTTCAAGGATTTACCTTCGAAAATTCAAAATGTCATCCTTTACGGCTCAAATTCCGAGGAGATCAAGTTCACCGAACGGAGGGGAGGGAATTTCTATGATTACTGGGCTCCCTTTGAGGGGGTGATTCCTAACTTGGAGAGGAGATTCAGGGAAAGCGATTCCGATTACGTTCAGGAGGAAATTCTCAAATATATAAGGGAAACCCCCTGTCCGGAGTGCGGAGGAGCTCGCCTGCGCAAGGAAAGTTTAGCTGTAACCATCCGGGGAAAGTCCATCTATGATATAGTTAAGATGAGCGTGAAGGAGAGCGAGCAATTTTTCTCCCATCTGAAGCTCTCCCCAAGGGAGGAGCTCATAGCCGGCGAAATCCTAAAAGAGATAAAAAAGAGGTTGGGTTTTATGGTTAGCGTGGGCCTGGATTACCTTACTTTGGATAGAAAGGTGGGCACTTTATCAGGGGGTGAGGCTGAGCGCATTCGCTTAGCTACACAGATAGGGTCCGGTTTAATGGGGGTAATCTATATTTTGGATGAACCCACCATTGGCTTGCATCAAAGGGATAATCAGAGGTTATTAAATACCTTAAAGGAGCTGAGGGATTTGGGTAATGCCGTCGTCGTGGTGGAGCATGACAGGTCTACCATAGAGGCAGCTGATTACATAATTGATCTGGGTCCTGGCGCAGGGGAATATGGAGGCGAGGTGGTAGTGAGTGGTTCATTAAAGGATGTTATTTCCTGTCCACGTTCCTTAACCGGCAAGTATTTGAAGGGCGAGTTAAAGATCCCCCTGCCGGCAAGACGTCGCATTCCTCGAGATAATCAATATTTAGAGATTGTCGGGGCTAAGGAGCATAATCTAAAGAATATAAATGTTAAGATCCCCTTGGGCACATTTGTCTGCGTCACCGGGGTTTCCGGCTCGGGCAAGAGCACCCTGGTGGAGGAGATACTGTATCGGGCCTTAGCTCAACATTTTTATAAGAGCAGGGTAAAGCCTGGGAAGCACGATTGTATAAGGGGAGTTGAGCACATCGATAAAGTGGTGGTAATCGATCAATCACCAATTGGAAGAACTCCTCGTTCCAATCCCGCCACCTATACAGGCCTTTTTACCCCCATAAGGGAGCTTTTTTCCAAGATGGAGGAGGCAAGGATGAGGGGATATAAACAGGGAAGATTTAGCTTCAACGTAAGGTGGGGGAGGTGTCAGGCCTGCAAGGGAGAAGGAACGATTAAAATTGAGATGCAGTTTTTGCCCGATGTTTATGTTCCCTGCGATGTCTGCAAGGGAAAGCGCTATAACAAGGAAACCTTGCAGATAAGATATAAGGGAAAGAACATTGCCGATGTTCTGGAGATGACGGTAGAAGAAGCTCTGGATTTCTTTAGAAATATTCCCCAGATCAAGAGGAAACTGAAGACCCTATACGACGTGGGATTGGGATATATTCAATTAGGACAGCCCGCTCCTACCCTATCTGGCGGTGAGGCGCAAAGGGTGAAATTGGCCAAGGAGCTCTCGAAGAAGAGCACGGGAAGGACTTTGTACATCCTTGATGAGCCCACTACTGGCCTTCATTTTGCCGATATAGAAAAGCTCCTTAATGTATTGAACAGGTTGGTGGATAAGGGAAATACTGTGGTGGTCATTGAGCATCATCCTGATGTGATCAAGGTAGCCGATTACGTCATCGATTTGGGTCCGGAAGGAGGAGATGAGGGAGGAGAGGTAGTTGCCTTTTGACGCCCGGAGGAAATCGCGCAAAATCCTCGCTCCTACAC
>CAYSEE010000145.1:0-3003 GCA_964429955.1 uncultured Clostridia bacterium
TGTCTCTCAGAATCTTTGTAAAATATCACTCGACGGGAGTACAAGGTCTTTACATCGGCAAAACTTTCTATTCTCTTATTGAAGCGATAAAATAAGGAGACAAGACCCACGCTCTTCGTAGCCGAAAGAAAAAGGTAAGTGGGATAGCCGTTTACCTGAACTGTATCCTTTACCTCCAGTATCTGTTTTCCCACTACAAAGCCCATAAATTTTACCTTATAGATCAATCTTTCCCCTACTTTAAAGGGATGAGCCTCTATTGGATCAACTATCATTGCAACAAAAAAAATAAAAAGACAAATAGCTAAACCACTTCCCTTAATCTTCTCTACCTTCATCCTTGTTCTGGATCTTAATCCTGGACTCAGCGTTTTTATTTTTACCCCTCCCCTCAGTGTTTTCGGACGGTCGTTTTTCTCTCACCTCACCTCTTACGTTTTACGTCTTATTGTTCAATATAGCATTAAAGAAGCTATCTGTCAAAATCCCGGAGGGCATTCTTTATCCTTTTCCTTGACACCATGGGAAATTCGATTATCCTGAATTTGATATGAAAAAAGCAGTCCAATTTGGAGCGGGAAACATTGGGAGGGGATTTTTAGGTCAGCTTTTCAATCAGTCTGGCTATGAGACAGTGTTTGTGGAATTAAAAAGGGATATTATCGCATGTTTGAATCGGGATCACTCTTATCAATTAAGAATTGTTGGAAGAGATTCTCGAGAGTTAACCATCGATAAAGTGAGAGTTGTGAATGGCAAGGATAAACTTCAGGTAGGCCAGGAGATCAAGGAAGCTGATATAATGGCTACAGCGGTAGGAGCGGGAAACCTTCCCTCTGTCGCCTCTTTGGTTGCAGAAGGAATGAAGCAACGGGCGAAATCTGGAATTAAAAAGCCCATTAATCTCATCATCTGTGAAAATTTACCCCGGGCGAGTGGTATCTTCAGAAAATACCTCTTGGTCGAGATAGGAGAGGAGTACAGGGATTATCTGGATTCTCATCTTGGCCTGGTGGAGGCAGTGGTAAGCAGAATGGTGCCTATTATCCCACCAGAAATTCGGAAGAAGGATCCCACCTTCATAATGGTCGAGGAATATAGCATACTTCCCGTGGATAAAAGGGGATTTAAGGGAGAAATTCCCCAGATAAAGGGAATGATTCCTTACGAGAACATTCGCCCTTATGAGGAACAGAAATTGTTTATCCATAATGCTGGGCACGCTATATGCGCTTATTTGGGCTATATAAGAGGATATAAGTATGTGTGGCAGGCAATTGAGGATAATCAAATTTATAAGGTTGTGCGGGCGGCCCTGGAGGAAAGCGGAAAGGCCCTGATAAAGAGGCACGGCTTTACCCTGGCTGAGCAAAGATCCCATATTGATGACCTTCTTGAAAGATTTGCTAACCGGGCCTTAGGAGATACGGTAGCCCGGGTGGGGAGAGACCCCATACGCAAATTGGGCCCGAACGAGCGTTTAATCGGGGCGGCGAAACTATCCCTTCAATATGGAATTATCCCTGAGAACATCTGTCAGGGGATCGCCGCGGCCCTGCTTTTCGATAGGGAAAAGGATGAGGAGGCGAGGAAGCTTAGCCAGATGCGAAGAAAAGAGGGAATAGATGCCATCTTGAGAAAAATTTGTCGGATCGATCCAGAAGAACCCTTAGGAAGGCTGATAAAGAGAAAAGGGAGGCTTTATGAAAGCAGCTGTTTTAAACGGGATCAAGGATTTAGAAATTAAGGAAATTCCCAGACCCACTCCTTCGAACCATCAAATTCTCATTAAAGTCAGAGCTTGCACCATATGCGGAACGGACATAAAGGTTTATCATCACGGACATAAGCACATAAGATTTCCTCGCGTTATCGGGCACGAGGTAGCCGGGGAAATTGTAGAGGTTGGATCGAAAGTGCAGGGTTACAGGGTGGGAGAAAAGGTAGCTGTGGCTCCGGCTATTCCCTGCGGGAAGTGTTTTTACTGTCGAAGGGGGATGCAGAGTATGTGCGCCAACCTTAAGGCCATAGGGTATCATTACGATGGGGGATTTGCTGAGTTTATGCTCGTTCCTGAAAATGCCGTTCATAACGGGTGTGTAAATTATATTCCCCAAAATCTATCCTTTGAGGAGGCGGCCTTAGCTGAGCCATTAGCCTGTGCCATAAATGGACAGGAGCTCTCTAAAATTGGTATGGGGGATGTAGTAGTGGTGATAGGTGCAGGTCCCCTTGGCTGCATTCATATGCAGCTTGCACGGGCAAAGGGAGCTATTAAGGTGATCTTAGTGGAGCTTTCCCCTGAAAGGATACAGTTTGCCAAAGAAACTATTTCGCCGGATGTGATAATTAACCCCTCCCAAGAGGATGCCATAAAGAGAATAAAGGAGGAGACAGAGGGAAGAGGCGCGGATAAGGTCATCGTCGCCTGTGGGAATGGAAGGGCACAGGAGGAGTCCCTTCATATGGTGCGCGCTCGAGGTATAGTCAACTTCTTTGGAGGACTACCCAAGGATAAACCCTTCATAAAATTTAACAGCAATTTGGTCCACTACGGGGAATTTTATGTAGTGGGAACCCATGGCTCAGCCCCTCGCCATAATAAACTCGCCTTAAACCTGATCTCCCAGGGAAAAATAAGGGTAAAGAGACTTATCACTCATCGTTTGCCCCTGGAGAAGTTAAGGGAAGGGCTTCGCTTAGCCGAAAATAGCAAGGCGATGAAAGTATTAATCAGTGAGGCTTCATAAGAATCTTTACCCTTTCCTTATCTTCTCGATAAACGCGCATAGCCTCATCTAACTGATTTAGCCTGAACCTGTGAGTTATTAACTCCTTTACCTTTATTCTCCCCTCCGCTAAAAGCCTGATTGCCCTTTCTGTGGTATAGGGATTGACGAAGCAACCCTTTAGAGTGATTTCATTTCTATAAATATAAAAGGGATTTACCTTTACCTCTACCTTTGGATCAGCTACTCCAAACCAGATTACCGTTCCCCCCGG
>CAYSEE010000146.1:0-2972 GCA_964429955.1 uncultured Clostridia bacterium
GCTTCCTGTAAACTTGGAGTGGTAATTCTTTCCTCCATTATCATTCCTTTAACCCCAGGTTTAAATATGCCTTAGGGACTCCTTAATCAACTCGGCTAAATCTGCTTCCTTCCTGGAAACTCTTAATGCCTCTTCCACCGCCTTCTTGGCTTCTTTGCGAGTATATCCTAAGCTAATCAGAGCGGACAAGGCATCCTTAGCTATTCCTTCTTTATCAGGCCCCACCTCCATTTCCTTTTCTACCCCAATTTTTTCTCTGAGCTCCAGCATTAATCTCTGAGCAGTTTTTTTTCCAATCCCGGGGATGCTGGTTAAGGTGGTCAGCTCTCCCCTCTTTATCGCTTTTTTAAACTCAAGGGGTGAAATTTTTGATAAAACCCGCAGGGCAGATTTAGGTCCGATATTGGGCAGAGAGATAAGAAGAAGGAAAAACTCCCTTTCCTCCTCTCTTAAAAAGCCGTACAGGGATACCTTGTTTTCTCGCAGATGAAGATAAGTATGAATTTTTACCTCCTCTCCCTCTGGGGGAAGAGCTTCATAACTGGATAAGGAAAGATTAACCTTGTATCCTATTCCTCCAACTTCCACAAGAATATAACCGGGGGATTTATGTTGCAGGATTCCCTTTAAGTAGGAAATCATCGTTTTTCCCTTACTTATATACTGTAATAGCTACCTCAGGACACACAAGAGCACAAATGGCACATCCAGTGCACTTTTCCTGGTCAGTAAAAACTGCTGGGTGATATCCCTTATCATTAAAATTAGAATCAAGGCTAATTAGCCCCTTCGGGCAAAAGTTCGCACAGAAACCACATCCCTTGCATCTCTGGGGATCTATCTCAATTTTGGCCATTCGTTCCTCCTCGCAAGATCTTTCCATCCAAACTCTGATAAGCCTATTTAATGCTATCATATGGAGCAAGAAAGTCAAGAAAATTTGACTTTGATGGAAGTTTTTAATATAATACTTGAAAACTTTAGCGGGAGGTAAGGAATGGTGGATCTAAATAAGGTGAAGGAGAGCGTTATCTATGGCAAAGCTGATGAGGTAAAGGATATGGTAAAAAAAGCTGTTGATGAAGGGCAGAATGTGGAAAAGATTCTCAATGAGGGACTTATTGCAGGGATGGCCGTGGTAGGGGAAAAGTTCGAGAAAAATGAATTTTACGTCCCGGAGATGCTCATCGCTGCCAGAGCTATGAAGGCGGGAATGGAGCTTTTAAGGCCTCTGTTAGCCCAGAAAGGTGTAAAGGCTTTAGGCACAGTAGCTTTGGGCACAGTAAGAGGTGACCTGCACGACATTGGGAAGAATCTTGTGGGGATGATGCTGGAGGGAGCAGGGTTTGAGATAGTAGATTTAGGAGTGGATGTCTCACCTGAGAAATTCGTCCAGGCTGTCAAGGAGAAGAAGGCTCAGATAGTAGGGCTCTCCGCTCTTCTCACCACCACTATGCCCTCTATGAAGGATGTCATCAAAGCATTGGAGGAGGAAGGCATAAGGGATAAGATTAAGGTTATGATTGGAGGAGCTCCGGTTACCCAGAGCTACGCTGATGAGATAGGAGCTGATGGTTATGCCCCTGATGCTGCTTCCGCTACTGATAAGGCAAAAGAGCTTCTTAGGTCTGTTTGCGCAAGTTAAAGATCAATATAATGAGCTGTGGATATTTGCAAAAGGATAAGTCCACAGCTCATTATTTTAACGTATGGAAAACTATAAATTATGGGATGACTGAGGTCACCTCCACCCATAAATGTAGCTCAGGCCTTTAGGCCTGATGAAACGTAGCACAGGTCTTTAGACCTGCTATATAGTTAGGCAGACCTAAAGGTCTGCACTACGATTCTTCTGAGTAGGGGAGGCCAACAAACCTCTTCCATCCTTCCTCCCCCTTTACGGGGGTGTATGCCCCCGGATAAAGATGAGGGTAACTTAGCCTCCCATTTCTTGATTTCGAAAAGTTCAGGGAGAGAGAAAATGCTTATCGTGGGAGAGAAGATCAACGCCAGCTTAAAGGGAATTAGCGAAGCCGTAAGAAGTAAGGATAGGGTTTTTATCCAGGATTTGGCGAAAAGGCAGATAAACGCGGGGGCAAATGCTCTTGATGTGAACGTGGGCACATCCTTGACTTCTGAAGCTGAGGATATGAGGTGGATGGTAAAGGCCGTTCAGGAAGTGGTAAACTGTCCTCTCCTCATAGACAGCCCCAACCCTGAAGCCTTAAGGGCAGGCCTTGAGGAATGTAAGGGCAGGGCTATCATCAACTCCGTCACCGCGGAAAAGGAAAGGATGGATAAAGTAATTCCCTTAGCGGTTGAGTTTAGATGTGGAATAGTCGCCCTTACTATGGATGAGAAGGGAATTCCCAAGGGAGTGGAGGAGAGGGTTAAGATTGCAGCCCACCTTGTCTCCATCTTAACTAAGGAGGGGATTGGTCTTTCTGATATATACATAGACCCTATGGTAACCTCCATTGCCACAGATACGAATTCCGGAAGGGTTGCCTTCGAGGCTACAAAAAAGATTATGGACTCCTTTAAGGGTGTTCACACCATCTGTGGCTTGAGTAATATCTCCTTCGGCCTTCCCAAAAGAAGGCTTTTAAATCGAGCATTTGTTATCCTGGCCATCTCTGCGGGGATGGATTCCTTCATTCTCGATCCTCTGGATAAGGAATTGATGTCTCTTCTTATAGCAGCTGAGGCGATATTGGGTAAAGATGAATATTGTATGAACTATATAAAGGCATTCAGAGAGGGAAAAATTTAAAGAAGCCAGCCATCCTGAATTCCTCGCCTTCTTTTCCTTTCTAAAATGTAAATAATATGGATAGTCCCTTCAACCAGGGATGTCATAAAAATTCCTTCAAGAATTTAATTTTTACCTTTAGTCTTCTGAATTTAAGTCTAAAATAGGGGTTGACAAAAAATAAATTTGATATAATATATTCTATAGAATATAAAAAAGG
>CAYSEE010000147.1:0-2932 GCA_964429955.1 uncultured Clostridia bacterium
TCCGAATACTATGGCCAGAATTCCACAGACAATTATAAAACTCTGCCTTTTAATTGGCTTGTTTCCTTGCTCCTCCTGTTTCATCGCCTTACAAAAAAACTCTTACTATATTATAGCACAAAAATTTAAACTGTCATAAAAAGAGCTCACAGCCTTAAATCAGCTAAATTCCTCCTCTGGCAACGATTCCATAAGCTCTAAAAACCTTATCAGCCTTTTTAAAGTAGTCCCACTGATGACGTGTTCCATCTTGCAGGCCTCCTCATCGGCAGTTTTGGGGTCTATGCCCAATACCCCGTTCAAAAACTTAAAAAGAATCCTGTGGCGAGAGCAAATCTCCCTGGCCAATCCATTCCCTTTATTAGTTAATTCTATGTATCCATATTTTTCGTGTTTTATCAGTCCCTCCTTAGTCAAGGACTTTAGAGCCTCGCTTACACTGGGCATCTTGATCTTTAATTCCTGAGCTATGTCCTTTACTCTGACTGCTTGCCCATTTTTACCCAGGTTGTTTATAATTTCCAGATAATCCTCCATAGTAGGGGTTAATGTTTGGGCCATAAAGTCACCTCCTCTCTTCTTTATTATTTTAGCTTGTAGTATCGGAATCGGCGAAGCCCAATGCGAAGCATGTCCCCCTCAATATGTTCAGTTATCCAAAGCTAAAGAATAGGTGCAATAATCCCCCCACGCTCAAGGCCACAGCAAGCATAATAAAGGTGCTTTTTATGGTGCCTTTTATTCCTAATTCCTTCAAAAATACGACAAAAGTAGCCGCACAGGGAAAATAGATAACCAGAATTGTCACAGCAATCACCGCTTGCTGGAGATTCATAATATCTTTGTCCAGTAAAGGGGTAATGAGCCCCGTTGCTACATCCTTTCTCAAAAAGCCTATTATTAAGGGATAAATAGCTTCCTCAGGCAGTCCCAGCCATTTTCCCAAGACAGGGCCCAAAACCTGGGATAAATAATTCGTTATATTTAAAGCATATAAGATGTTGACGAGGGCAATTCCCACAAATACCCAGGGAATGGCTCCTATCAAGAATTGTTCAATTCTTAACCAGGTCTTCATCGTCAGATTGGAAATTCGAGGCAGTCTATATGGGGGAACCTCCATGACTATCTCGGGGGTTTCTCCCTTTATCATTCTATTGAGTATGCTTCCCATAATGATGAAAATAGCCATCAAGATGAGGTAAATTAAGAGAACCCAACGCAGGCCAAAAGGGCCGATGATGTTTAAAACTACCGCTGTTTGAGCCATACAGGGAATGGATATCCCCAATAGGGTGAGCATCATAAATCTCTGTTTTTCAGTGCTCAAAACCCTCGTTGCCATAACCCCCGGGACATTGCAGCCAAAGGAAAGGATAACTGGAACAATGGAATATCCATGCAAGCCTATTCTATGAAATACAGCATCCACTAAAATAGCCAACCTTGGAAGATATCCTATATCCTCTAAAAGGGTGAGAATGATGTAAAAAATTAAAACCGCTGGCAGGACGATGCCAATGGGGACAAAAATTCCTGTGGTGAGAATGCCAAAGGATTCCAGATATCCAGCTTCAGGAATTCCAATGAGCATATTATGGATGAAGCCGGAGGGAAATGCTCTTTCCACCAAAGAACGGATAAAGCGATCATAGGGCCCCTCGAAAAAAGGGGCCATTATCCTATCAGTAATAAATCCAGCTACTGTGATGAAGAGCTTAAACACTCCTAAAAGAGTAATCGCAGCTATGGGTAAACCAATGATGGGCTTTACGGTGGCATCTTCTAACTTCTCCAGAAATGTGGGATGTCGGTGATGAACCTTTTGCACACGGCTGGCGATAACCCCTGCCTGTCCAAAGCGGGCCTTCAGCATCGTTAGCTCTATGGGCTCTTGATGGTCTTCTTCTGTTTCCTTAACTGATTCATTCCATACTTTCTCGGGTATTAGTCTTCTAAATTCCCCATTTCCCTCTAAAGCGAGAATTACCTGCCATCTGGGCAGGGAAGTCTTCTCCTGAATCTCTTTAACGGCTTTCTCTATTCTGGGCTCAAACTCTATCCTCATTCCCCATCCTCTTTCAATACCTTTATAATTGCCTCTCGCAGTTTCCATATTCCTTCCCCACTTACCGCCACGGTGGAGATTACGGGAATTTTTAGCTCCTCCCTTAAGGAAGGAACGTTTATCTCTATTCCTTGTTGGCGAGCTACATCGATCATATTTAGATCAAGGATTATAGGGATAGGGAGTTCTCTTAATTGCAAAGTGAGGTAAAGGTTTCTCTCCAGATTAGTAGCATCCACTACGTTGACGACTAAATCCGTTTTCTCCTTCAAGAGAAGATTAACCGCCGCCTCCTCTGCTTTATCAGAGGGGATGAGGGAGTAAGTCCCCGGGGCATCGATTATCCTTACCCTTTTTCCATCGATCGTCATCCTTCCTTCCAGAAATTCCACCGTAGTCCCCGGATAGTTAGAGATGATGACCTTGATCCCGGTAAGACGATTAAAAATGACGCTCTTTCCTACATTAGGGTTTCCCATCAACACCACTCTCATCACATCATCCTTCTCACTATAATTCTTCTTGCTATTCCTCTCCCGATGGCTATGCGGACCCCTTCTACCTCCACCATAATCGGCCCTCCCATAGGTTGGGTGACTATCTTATGAATAATTTTCCCCGGTACGATGCCCAAGGAGATTAAATGTCTTTGCATTCCGAACCCACCTCTTAGCCCCACCACCTGCGCCCTTACCCCCACCGGTAAATCTATCAATGTCATATCCTTCCCTTCCTAAATTAATCTTTTCTATTTTTGTTAGGTTAACCTAACTTTATTTTAATAAAAAGCGAAATTTTGTCAATAAAGCTCGTTTTCTTGACAAGCTGCGTGACTATAAATATGATACAATCAAAGCGAAATGA
>CAYSEE010000148.1:0-2840 GCA_964429955.1 uncultured Clostridia bacterium
AAAAGTTTGAGATAGCTAAGCAGTTAGAAAAGCTAAGAGTGGATGTGATAGAGGCGGGTTTTCCCGCCTCATCTTCAGGGGATTTTGAGGCGGTAAGAGAGGTTTCCCGAGAAGTTAAAAACCCTGTTATCACCGCCCTGGCTCGTGCTGTTCCCTCAGATATAAAGAAAGCGGGGGAGGCATTAAGGGAAGCGAGGAAGGGAAGGATACATGTCTTCATCGCCACCTCGCCCATTCATATGAAGTATAAGTTGAAAAAGACCCCCGCGGAGGTCTTAAGGTTAGCCCAAGAGGGAGTGAGAATGGCTAAGGAATATGCTTCGGAGGTGGAGTTTTCTCCTGAGGACGCCTCTCGGAGTGATCCTGCTTTCTTATACGAGGTCATAAGTGCAGCTATTGAGGAGGGAGCGGGAATAATCAACATCCCGGATACGGTGGGATACTCTGTCCCTGAGGAATTCAGAGCTCTCATACAGGGGATTATGAAGAACGTGCCCGATATGGAAAAAATTATCCTGAGCGTTCATTGTCATAATGATTTGGGCATGGCCACCGCCAACTCCCTCTCAGCTATAAAAGGTGGGGCAAGACAGATAGAGTGCACCATCAACGGAATTGGCGAAAGGGCAGGCAATGCTTCCTTAGAAGAGATAGTGATGGCCTTGAAGACTCGTCAGGATTTCTTTGAGTTTTCGACCAATGTCAATACCTCTGAGATTTACAGGACCAGTCGGTTAGTCTCCCGTCTCACCGGGATGCCTGTACAGCCTAATAAGGCTATTGTGGGAAGGAACGCCTTCCGCCATGCGGCGGGGATTCATCAGGATGGGGTACTTAAAGAGACCACCACTTATGAGATAATGACCCCATCCTCCATTGGATTAGAGGAGGGAGAATTGGTCCTCGGCAAGCTTTCCGGCAGGCACGCCCTTAAAGAAAGGCTGAAGAAGCTGGGATTTCGGTTAACCGATTCTCAATTTGAGGCGGCCTTTAAGACCTTTAAGGAGTTAGCTGATAAGAAAAAAGAGGTTTTCGATGAGGATCTCATATTTATAGTGGAGGAGCAGACATTCCACATCCCGGAGGTTTATTCCTTAGAGTATATTCATACGGTTAGCGGCAATCAAATTCTCCCAACAGCCACGGTGAGGATCAGGAAAAAGGATGAGGTATTTCAGGAGGCAGCCTGTGGAGATGGTCCTATAGATGCCGCTTATAAGGCAATAGATAGGGTTACCGGGTTAAAGGCCAATTTATTGGATTATTCCATTCGCTCGGTTACAGGAGGAAAAGATGCCTTGGGGGAGGTTATGGTGAAAATTGAGACAGAGGATGGTATAGTAACGGGCAGAGGAGTGAGCACAGATATTATTGAGGCCAGTGCCAAGGCTTATATTAACGCCATCAACAGGTTAATTTATCGGCGGGAAAAATAGTAATGAAGCAGGAATTAGAAAAGTTACGGGTTTCAGCTAAGGAAAGGATCAAAAGGGCCAACACCAAAGAGGAGATAGAAAGGATAAAGATCGAATTCCTGGGGAGAAGACAAGGAAAGCTTACCCGGATTTTAAAGAATATGAAAAACTTCCCTCCTCATAAGAGGCCCGAAATAGGTAAATTGGTTAATGAGTTAAAGCAAGAGATTCAAGAGGAGTTGAAAAGAAAAATAGAGGAAATGGGAAAAGAGGTAGTGGAGGAAAGTGTGGATATAACCCTGCCCGGGAGAAAGCCCCTGTTGGGGAGGCTACATCCCATTACTCAAACTCTGGAGGAGATCAAGAGGATCTTTATCGGTCTGGGCTTTCAGGTAGTAAGAGGGCCTGAGGTAGAAACGGAGTATTATAACTTCGAGGCCTTGAATATGCCCTGGCATCATCCGGCCAGGGATGAATACGATTCCTTTTATTTGGACAACGGCTATCTTTTGAGAAGTCATACCTCTCCCGTTCAGGTCAGGGTAATGGAGAAAAAATCCCCTCCCATTCGCATAATCGTCCCCGGAAGGTGTTATCGCCGAGATGCCATTGATCCTTCCCATTTTCCTATGTTTCATCAGGTAGAGGGATTAGCTGTAGATAAGAGGATCACCTTTTCCGATTTAAAGGGCTGTCTTACCTACTTCGTCCATCAGATGTTCGGCAAGGACACCAAAGTGCGCTTTCGTCCCAGCTTTTTCCCCTTCACCGAGCCCAGTGCTGAGGTGGATATTAGCTGTGTTATATGTAAGGGGAAGGGATGCAGGGTCTGTTCGGGAAAGGGATGGCTGGAAATTTTAGGCTCGGGAATGGTGGATCCCGAGGTCTTCAAGAAGGTTGGCTATGACCCTGAAAAGTATCAAGGGTTTGCCTTCGGAATGGGGGTAGAGCGAATATGTATGTTAAAATATGGGATCGATGACATTCGTCTATTCTTCCAGAATGATCTGCGGTTTTTAAGGCAGTTTTAAATCAGGAGAGTTATATGATTGAGTTCGACTCTGCCTCTTCGGAGTCCTCAGGTAAGTTGGGTCAAAGGGTATCCCCCTCCATTCAAGTGAAGGTTCTTGGAATAGGAGGAGCAGGATGTAATATTTTGTCTCGTTTAAATTCTCAGATTTCCCCGAGGATGGAGTTTATCGCCCTTAATACCGATAGAGAATCCCTGAGAAGATGCAAGGTAAAGAAGAAGCTTCAGCTGGGGAATTCCGTTACCAGGGGATGGGGAACGGGTGGGGATGCGAACCTTGCCAAGCAGATAGCCCTGGAGGAGAGGGACTCCATCGAAGGTGTTTTAGAGGGGGTGGACCTGACCCTTTTGGTCTCTGGCTTAGGGAAAGGAACAGGAACAGGGGTCTCTCCGGT
>CAYSEE010000149.1:0-2785 GCA_964429955.1 uncultured Clostridia bacterium
CATCACATTCTCGCCCAATTTAATATAATCCCCTACCTTCAGGGAAGATAAATCGACATCAACGGTGATGTTTTCCGCAAAGTCCCCCGGTTGAAATTTCCTGGAAATTTTCTTCCTCAATGTAAACCTTCTCACGCTCTCCCAGCTTAAAAGGCTCACCTGACGATGCCACCCTCCCGCATGAGCATCTCCCAAAACCCCATACCCCTCTTTGAGATAAACTTCCTTCCGCGGCTGCTTGGAAACACCTCTTTTCTCGCTGAGATTAACGGAAATTATCCTTCCTCTCACCTTCCCTCCTCCCTTACAAAATCGCCGCTCTTTCCCCCTGTTTTTTTCATCAATCGCATATTTGAAAGTAGGATGTTTTTATCCACTCCCTTGCACATATCGTAGATGGTTAGGGCAGCTATGGCCAGGCCAGTTAGAGCCTCCATCTCCACCCCTGTCCTGTCCTTTGCCTTCACCTCCACCTCAATTTCAATTTTGTCCTCTTTCAGTTCAAAGTTAATTCTCGTCCCCGTTATGCGCAAGGGATGACACATTGGAATAAGATAAGGTGTTCTTTTGATAGCCATAATTCCCGCCACCTGAGCACAGCTAAGCACATCCCCCTTGGGAATCATCCCCTCCTTGATCAACCGTATCGTCTGCGGCGAGAGGATGACCTCTCCCCTTGCCACAGCCTCCCTTTTTGTCACCGACTTATCGGTGATCTCGATCATTCTTAACTTGCTCAATTTATCCTCCCATTTGAAACATAAATCTTCCCGCCTTATTAAAACCAGAGGTGGATATCTTCCCTTCTCTTGTGGATTTATATTTAACGGCGAGGTCAAATAACTCCCTAACCCCGGCTTGCCTGTTCTCCCCTCTCAGCGCATTTTTGATGTCCACCTCAAAATTTGAAATCAGACAAGGCCTGAGCTTTCCCTCGGAGGTGAGGCGTAGACGGTTGCACCCTTTACAAAAGGGATGGCTTAGAAAGCTTATGAAGCCAATGGGGACAGAACTTTTCTTGACAGCAAGGTATTTCGCGGGACCACCTCCCTCAAAGGAGGTAGGCTCGAGCTTTCCCCATCTTCTCTCGATCCTTTTTCTTATGCTCTCGTTGGATATATACCACTTTCCCCCTCCTACCCCGTTTATGGGCATATATTCTATGAAGCGAACCACCAGGGAATTTCTCTGGGAAAACTCGACAAAATCAACAGCCTCCTCATCGTTTATCCCCTTAAGCACCACCACGTTGACCTTTACGGGATCCAGCTCCACCTCTTGGGCGGCCTCTATTCCTCTTAATACCCTTGATAACTCATTGTGTCCTGTGATCCGAGCAAATTTTTTTTCATTTAAACTATCAAGACTCACATTCACTCGGGAAAGACCTGCCTCCTTTAGCTTCTGAGAAAACTCCTCTAATCTTATTCCATTGGTGGTCAAGGCAATATCCTCTATTCCATCTATTCGGGCAAGCATATCAACCAGCTTAACTATATCCCTCCTTACAAGAGGCTCTCCTCCGGTAAGCCTTACTCTTCTTATCCCCCACTTTGTCGTCAATCTAACGAACTCAGCTATCTCCTCAAAGCTCAAAAGCTCGGCTCTATTTACAACCCTTACCTTCTCATAGGGACGACAATAAATGCAATTAAGGTTACATCTATCCGTCACCGAGATCCTAAGGTAATCAACCTTCATAGCACCTCCACTACTACTTCCTTTCCCTCCTCGAGTATCTTGACCTCCTCTGGGAGGACGACGATTCCATTGGCCCAGGTCATCGACTTCAAAACGCCCGATTTTTGTGAGGGGGAAGGAATAGCCCAATATTTTCCATTCTCCTCAACCAATCTCACCCGGATAAAGTTTTTTCTTCTCGAGGTGTTCTTAATTTTCCCCTTTAAGGTTGCCCTTATCTTAAGTCTTTTATAATCACTTCGGCCGAGGATGGAGAAAATGGCCGGCCTTACCAGGTTCTCAAAATTTATCATTGAGGAAACCGGATATCCTGGGAGTCCAAAGACAAGGGTATGGTCCTTTATCCCAAAGAAGGTGGGCTTTCCTGGTTTAACAGCCACCTTCCAGAAAAGCATCTTTACCCCTGCCTCCTCTAAGACCTCCTTTACCAGATCATACTTGCCCATAGATACCCCACCGGATAAGATGAGAATATCCGAGGAAAGCCCTTCCCTGATCTTGGAGAGAAGCTTTCTCTTATCATCGGGGACAATGCCAATTCTCCTGGGTTCTCCTCCGCAGCTTATCACCTGAGAGAAAAGGGCAAAGCTATTGCTGTCGTATACTTTCCCCTTCTTTAAGGGCTCACCCGGCTCCATCAGCTCACTTCCCGTGGAGATAATGGCCACCTTAGGTCTTCGCACCACATAAACTTCGGTTTTTCCTAAGGAAGCTAACATACCTACTTCCTGGGGCCTGATGAGCGTTCCTCGAGAAAGAACCATCTCCCCCTTCCTCACATCCTCGCCGGAGAAGCCCACATTCTCACCCTCTTTTACCGAGCGAAATATCCTCACCTCATTTCCTTCTAACCTCGTATCCTCTACCATCACCACCGCATCGGCTCCCTTAGGCAGGATTGCTCCCGTCATAATCCCGATTGCCTCACCTGAAGCGATGCTCGATCTCACCTCAAACCCAGCCGGAGCCTCATCCACCACCTTTAAGGTGACAGGATGATTTGGAGAGGCGGAGGTCGTATCTCGAGCGATCACTGCATAGCCATCCATAGAAGCGCGTGGATAAAAGGGGATATCAAAAGGAG
>CAYSEE010000150.1:0-2782 GCA_964429955.1 uncultured Clostridia bacterium
TCCACAAATCCTCCTTGCAGGTATTGTGGGCAAGCAGTTCCAAGATCAAAATGGATATCAGTAAGGATAGGATAGCTTCGCCAGAGGAGGTAGCTAAGGCAGCAAGGATAGCTGAGGATTTGGGATTTGAAGGTGTGCAATTAGGTGGTGGCTGCTCCGGCCACAAAGGAGAGGAGGCAGTCAGGGATACAGAAATTGTGAGATCTGAGACAAATCTTCAGGTCTTTGTCAATTATGGCTATGATATGTCCGAGGAGAACATCAAGAAGTTAAAGAAATTGGGGGTAAAAAGAATTGGTTGTTCCCTGGAAACGGTTAATGAAGAGATATTCAGAAAAATTAAGCCAGGGGACAACTTAGAGGAAAGAAAGAAAGTAGCGAATTTAATAGATAGTAATGGAGTGGGATTGGGCAGCGGGCTAATGATAGGGATAGGTGAATCTTATGAAGACAGGGTAGAGCACATATTTTACCTTAAAGGTTTTGATAACTTAAATTACGTCTATGTTTCGGGATTTTTCCCCATCCCGGGCACACCTATGGAAGACAGACCTCCTGCCTCCTCAATTGACATCGCCAAGACCTTGGCCATCACAAGGTTTGTGCATAGAAATATAGATATCGGAGGCTCTTTCGGAAGAGACGATCAGTTGCAGCTGTGGATTTTAGCTGGAACAAATATCAGACACATCCACGGGATGTTTCAACCCAAAATGAACAAAAAAAGCTTCACACCCAAATTTAAAGGAGAAATAACCAAGATAAGCGATAGGTTTGTATTCATAAATTCTCTACCTATCTATGCAAAAATGATTAAAGAGGCTGGATTAAAACCTATACCAAATGCAGGGAGTAAAGAAGATGAAAAATAGAGAAAAAATTGGAATGGCGATTTTGGCAATAGTCTTTGTAAGTATGATTTTCCTCTCCGAAGGTGGGGAAAGATACAAAGAGCAGGAATCAGCTGGAGTTGCCTTTGCAAAAACTAAGATCACCATCACCGATTATAGAGGAAGAAAAGTCACCTTACCGTATCCCGTGGAAAGAATTGTCTTGCTCCAGCATCATGCTAGCTGGGCTATACGCCTTCTTGGAGCACAGGACAAAGTAGTAGGAATATCAAAACTCATCCTTGAAGAAGGTGGATATCCTGAACTTAGCTCTAAACCAATTGTAGGCACCTCTTTTCACCCCAATTATGAGAGGATAGCACAGCTTAACCCCCAGGTTGTAATCACATTCCATCCTAATCCCGGATGGGAATTGGTAAGAGAATATGAGAAAAAACTGGAACCTTTCGGCATAAAGGTGATCTTCTTGAGGTTCACTCAGATGAGAACTTCTCAATTTAAGATTCTGGCAAAAATACTCGGGAAAGAGGAAAGAGCCACAAGATTTTTGACATGGAGAAAAAGCAAGTTAACCCTGGTTGAGGAAGGTTTAAAGGATTTAGAAGAGAAGGATAAGGTCCGAGTGTATAACGAACCCGACTTTAGGGGAAACTGGATCACCAGACCTGAAATATCGATAAATTTCGCAGGAGGGAAAAATATTGCTGATGAACTTTTCCCTCCCGAAGCGATAAAAGAGAGCATAGAAGTAAAAGTGGATCCGGAGTGGGTTGTCGAAAGGGATCCACAGGTTGTAATCCTTGCGGACTGGCCTCCTCACAGCACAGGATATAATGTAAAGACCGACACCAAGGCATTAGAACAACTGAAAGAGTTTATGCAGCGCCCAGGTATGGGAAAAATATCTGCAGTAAAGAACCACAGAGTCTATGTGATGAATTACAAGCTTACCACTGGATGCAAAGCCTGGATAGGTGCTATTTATATGGCGAAGATTTTCTATCCCGATCGCTTTAGAAACCTACACCCAGAAAAGATCCACAGGGAATTTTATGAGAAATGGCTAAATATGGATTATCAAGGGATGCACGTTTATCCCCCTTTAAATCATTAAAATCAGAGAAATAAAAATATGCACAAAATTAAGGAAAAAGATGAGCTCCAGAAGTTATATGGAGATTTTGCAAAGAGAAAAGTGATCTTTATCACCTTTCTTTTATTTATGATGATAGGCATAATCATAATTGCGGCTAATTTGGGAGCAGCTTCCTTAGGGGTAAAAGGGGTGACCTCTGCAATATTTGGTAAGATTTTCCCTCTTTACTTTCACTCGGAAAGACTTACCTCTGGCATAATCTGGGAGCTAAGACTGCCCCGAATTTTTATGAGCATCGCGGTAGGGATGGGGCTTGCCGTGGCAGGAACAGTAATGCAAGGAATTTTGAAAAATCCCTTAGCCTCTCCTTATACTTTGGGAATAGCTTCTGCAGCAGGGTTTGGAGCAGCCCTTGCCATAATCTCAGGGGTAGGCCTTTTCGGAGCATCCCATATTTGGATCGTGGGCAATGCTTTTCTTTTTGCCCTGCTTTCATCTCTTTTGGTCCTGGGACTGGCGAAGTTGAAAAAGGCAAGTTCAGAGACCTTGATACTGGCCGGAGTAGCTATGATGTTTCTTTTCTCCGCTTTGACATCCTTCCTTCAATATACTGGAACCACAGAAGAGATAGCAGCAGTGGTCTTCTGGCTTATGGGAGATCTATCCAAAGCCACCTGGTTAAAGGTGGGGATAGTCTCCCTTATAGTTTTCGGAACCGTTCCCTTATTTATGAGACTATCCTGGGATCTTAATGCCTTCACCTTTGGCGATGAGACCGCGAAAACCCTTGGAGTAGATGCAGAAAGGGTAAGACTGGTTGGATTAATACTCTCTT
>CAYSEE010000151.1:0-2717 GCA_964429955.1 uncultured Clostridia bacterium
GGGTATCAATGGGTTTGATCTCTTCAAGTGTCCTTTTTAGAGTTTCCATAAATTCCTCCCTTTAATTTTGAAGGGGACATGCTTCGCATTTGAATTCCGATACTTTAAAAAGCAAGCTTTGTCGCTACAATCCCATAATTTTGTATATCTTCTTCATATCCAGATTTTTCCTCACCAAGCTGGCAAGTTTGTCGTATTCCCTCTCCTTTTGTTCCCGAAAAGATACCTTCTGATAAGAAAAATAAGGAGAAAGACCCTTTGTCTGCCTTAGGTAATTAAGAAAATCCCTTCTAAATACCTGATTATCAAATATACCGTGAATGTATGTGCCAAATATCCTTCCTTCATCATCAATTGCTCCATCCTCAATGTCGACCGGCTGGGAGAACCTCTCGGTGATTCTGAAAAATGGGTGTATCCCTCTGGAAAGCCTTGTCCTCCCTGTATGAATCTCATAGCCTTCTACCTCTCCTTTTGAGGGGAAGAAGGGATTTTTCTCAAGATGAGCTTTTACCTGGGAGGTAATTTTGGTTTTCTCCAGGACGGTGACCGCATCTATCAAGCTTAGTCCATTTATTCTGGTGCTTGAGGATTCGGTATGGTAAGGGTCTATAATTTCCCTCCCCAACATCTGATATCCGCCGCAGATGCCAAGTATTTTTGTTCCCTTTTCCACATTAGCCAAGATTTGCTCCTCATATCCCATTTCTTTAAGAGAGATAAGGTCATCGATGGTGTTTTTACTCCCGGGAATAATTAATAGATCCGGATTTCCTATTCTCTCCCCTCTTCCAATATAGCGAAGGCAAACATCCTCCTCTTCCTCTAAGGGATCAAAATCGGTAAAGTTGGAGATATGAGAAAGATAAAGTACCTCTATGTTGATCTTGCTTACCCCCGAATAGGAAGGAGATTTAGCCTTCTCTAAGGAAAGCGAATCCTCCTCTTCTATCCTTATATTTCTAAAATAGGGAATCACCCCTAAAATATCTTTCTTACATCTTTTCGCTAAATAATCCAGGCCAGGCCTCAGAATATTAATATCTCCTCGAAATTTATTGATGATAAGTCCCTTCACTCGTCTTTTCTCCTCTTCGCTTAATAGTTCAAGGGTTCCAATGAGCCATGCAAAGACCCCTCCCTTATCAATATCTCCTATCAAAAGGACAGGAGAGTCGGCGATCTCGGCCATCCTCATATTGACAATGTCAGTTCTTCGCAGGTTTACCTCAGCGGGGCTCCCCGCTCCTTCTATAACCACTATTTCATATTCTTTGGCTAACTTAAAAAAGGAACCTGCAACTATTTGAATGAGCTCAGATTTATGATTATGATAATAATTGGCTGACATATTGCCGAGCACCTTTCCCTTTACCACTATCTGAGCTCCTACATCGCTGGTGGGCTTGATAAGAATGGGATTCATATCCACGGTTGGCTCAACCCCTGCCGCCTCTGCCTGAACCACCTGAGCTCTGCCCATCTCTCCTCCGCTCTTAGTGACGAAGGAGTTAAGGGCCATATTCTGAGCCTTAAAGGGAGCGACTTTATATCCGTCCTGCTTGAATATCCTGCAAAGAGCGGCAGCTATTACACTCTTTCCCACGCCGGATCCCGTCCCTTGAATCATTATCCTCTTAGCGAGCATCATTTTCCTCTCCAAATTTACAATGAGTTATTTTCTAAATTTAATCACTGTTTCCAGATATCTGTGAGCTATATCAATGTAATTGGGAACTTCTTTGGCAATTAAACGAATGTGCTCAGGAGTAGTCCCACAGCATCCTCCAATCATATTTGCTCCTATTTTTATCAAATCGGGAACAAATTTTACCATCTCCTTAGGAGTTTCTGGATAAATAGTTCTTCCCTCTTCTAATTGAGGAACTCCAGCGTTAGGTTTTATCCACAAAGGCAAGGTAGTAACAGGACGGATAATACGAGCTATTTCTACCATATCTCTTATTCCAAAGCCACAATTTGCCCCCACTATATCTGCTCCAGCTTTTTCTAATTCGGTAGCTGCCTTCTCCGGAGTTATACCCATCACTGTAGCATATCCCCTTTTTCCCTTGTTAAAAGTCATTGATACCGCTACCGGGAGGGCAGAGTTTTCTTTAACCGCTTTTAGGGCACACTTAGCCTCTTTAAGATCTGTCATCGTCTCAATAATCACTCCATCAGCTCCTCCTTCCACAAAAGCCTTGACTTGCTCTGAGAAACAAGAAATCATCTCATCCTCTGTGGCTGTGCCTAAGGGCTCCATAAATTCACCAGTAGGACCAATGGAAGCGAATACCAAGGAATCTTCTGCCATCTCCTTGGATAACTCCACACCTTTTCTATTTATTTCTCTCAGTTTGGATGAGACACCAGCTTTTTTCAATTTAAAATAATTACCGCCAAACGTATTGGTCAATATGATATCAGCTCCAGCTTCTCGGTAATCCTTAGCGATTGCTCGAACATCATCAGGACGTTTTAGATTCCACAGTTCTGGGCATTCACCGAACGCAAGTCCTCGTTTTATCATCTCTGTCCCCCAGGCTCCATCCAGAACCAGGATTCCCTTAGAAAGTAATCTCTTTTCCCAGTTTTTCATTTTACCCCCCCTCTCCCCGACTTTTCTCTAAGACTCTTTCAATGTTAAGACGCATCCTTGAACCTGGATTCGGCATTTTCATTGTTGCTCCTTTTCCTCGGTGTTTTGGAACGGT
>CAYSEE010000152.1:0-2687 GCA_964429955.1 uncultured Clostridia bacterium
CTCAATATAAATTAGAAATAAAGTCCCTTTATTCTGAAAAATATATTGAGGGAGGAGCGGGGAAAATAATTGAGGTTAAGTAGAAATGGAATTTTGAATATTGTTAAAAAAGCTAAACGGTTAACGAAAAAAGGATAAGGCATATTTGGTTGCCGGAGGTTTTCATCATCCTCCGGCATCTTGTGTTAAAGAATTTAATTTTAATTGGCAACAGGACTTCCTCATTTTGACAAATTTCTGAAAATATGCTATAGCAAAGCACTTTGGAATAACATCTATTTTGGTGGAGTTAAATGATGAGTGAGCCTGTTATGATCGAGGAGATAAAAAGGAAAGACCAAGAGATGATTGCAAAGGGCAAAAAACAAATAAAAGGTAGGTGAGATTGATTGGAGTTATCGATTAGTTTTGTGGTTGGATTAATCTTGGGAGGAATCCTTGGTTTCGCAGTTGGCCTTTTATCGGGTATGGTATTTATTAAACCTGAGGAGAAAAGATCAATCAAGAAGGAAAGCAAAGCAGAAAGGATTTTTAATTTAGCCATCCAACAGGAAGACCGAAAGAAAAAACTGGAACTACTGGGGAAAATTTTAGATAAGTATCCGAAAAGTGAGTGGGCGAAAAGGGCTTTGGAAGAAGCAATAAAGATGAGAGAGGAAAAGTTGGAAGGATAGGAAGGAACGCATAAGGGAATTCATCGGAGGGGATGCAAAATACTCTGCGTATCCCATTAGGGTAGAAAAAACGACCCCAAAGGCGAAGTAGGTAACTACATGAACAAGGGTAAACTGTCCAAGAAATCCCCAGAAAGGATTGCGAGCTGTGGATGTTTTCATCTATTATCCCTGCTTGTTCCATAGTACTTTTTTAACCAGAAATATCAACTCCCTTGTTAGTATCTCAACCTACCACTTATTCAAAAACTCTCTAAATCTAATAAAATTATACTTTCATTGCAGAATTAGTTTGGTAATTTAACAGGGACTCGACGTAATTGATGGAGACAGCGAAGTTTAAATTCTGAGCAGGTGCGAAGTTCTTGTTGAGAATTCAGATTAGGGAAAACTATGAGCATCTTCTTGAGAATAGATTTATGAAGAATAATAAGTTAGCTCTCTTCCAGTGTAAGCTTCAACGAAAAGATGTTATTTCGCAGGCTCTGAGCCTTGCGGCTACCTCTATCACACTTTTTGACATAGACCCAAATACTATTACAATTTAATCGAATATTTAGATAATTGGGGAGTTGAAAAAAAGCTCTGTGGGGAAAGCCTTTAACAAAAACTAAATAATTACCCAAAGGAGGAATGGAATGAAATATAAGGAGATATTGGACATTTTAGCGCCATGTGGACTGAATTGTCACAAATGTTTCGCCTATTCTGAAGGTGAAATAAGAATGCTCAGTGCAAGGCTGCAAGAACGGCTTGGGTCTTTTAATAGATATGCTGAGAGATTTTCAGCATTTCTTCCTGTGTTCGAAAACTACCCCTCTTTTAAGAAATTACTTGCATATTTTGCGCAGGGCAACTGCAATGGATGTCGAAAAGACACTTGTAAGTACCCTAATTGTGGGGTTATTGCGTGCTATAAACAGAGGGGTGTCGACTTTTGTTTTCAATGCGACGAATTTCCTTGTGAAAAAACTAATTTTGATCCCGACCTTAAACGTAGGTGGATTCAAATGAATAATCGAATGAAGAAGATTGGAGTTGAGTCTTATTTCGAAGAAACCAAGAATTTACCTCGATACAGGTAAGTCAGATATTAATCCCCTTTCTCTAAAACTACAAAAACTATTCTTTCCGATAACTATATGATCAGTTACTTCAATCCCTACGATTTTGCCAGCTTCTACTAATCTTTTGGTAATTGCTATATCTTCTTCCGATGGCTCGGGATCACCGGATGGATGATTATGTGCTAAAACTACAGATGCAGCACTATGCATAATAGCATCTTTAAATACCTCACGTGGATGCACTAAATTAGCATTGAGCGTGCCAATTGATATAGTAGAGATACCGATAACTTTGTTTCTGGTATTAAGGAGGATGAGTTTAAAATGTTCCTTTGCCTTGTCTTTTATACTTGCTCGAACTACCTTGACCACACTTTGAGGATCTTTAATGTGAAGAGCTTTGAGTTCCAGCTCTAACTCCTGTCTTTTACCAAGTTCAAAACAAGCCTTAATCTGGGCTGCCTTAGCAAAACCGATTCCCTTTATTTGAGAAAGTTCCTCTATCGAAGCCTCACTTATTGCTTTGATGCTGCCGAATCTTGCTAATAATTCTTGGGCAATGTTCATTACGGATTTTTTGGGGATGCCACGCCCAATGACCAGAGATAGAAGTTCCTGAGCAGAGAGCGCCTCTGGACCAAATTTTTTTAGCCTTTCCCGCGGTCTTTCCGGTTTTGGCAGGTCGTGAACAGTAAAAGATGATTTGAATTCTTCTTCGGGAATCACTTCGGTCTCCTTTTGAGCGACCCGCAAGATATTGAGGGGGAAATTCCGAAGGAATCGTCGAAGACAATTCCGATATTTCAGAAGGATATCATAATAAGAATACTCTGCCTACAGTATTTTACTTGCACAAAGTATGGTGCATAATTTAATCATATCCGAGATTTATTTTTTGTCAAATATAGTATCCCGGGTAAAGACAGTGTATGGGATACTTGGGACC
>CAYSEE010000153.1:0-446 GCA_964429955.1 uncultured Clostridia bacterium
AGGAGTTTTTAAGTTACTACAGGCAAGCTAAAATGATCATCAGCAAAGGACAGGGAAACTATGAGGCTCTTTCCGAGGAAAAGAAGAACGTTTTCTTTCTCCTTAAGGCAAAATGCCCAGTAATAGCTAAGGATATAGTTTGCAAGTTGGGAGATATAGTCTTGAAGGCCAACCTCAAAGGAGGATAAAATGCAACTTAAGGTAGTTTGCGATAACAGAGTTTATGATAGGAAGCTGGATGTTTGCTGGGGCTTTTCCTGTTTAGTGGGGGAAAACCTTCTCTTCGATACAGGAGAAAGCGAGAAGGTCTTGCTCGAGAATATGCAAAAGATGGGCATCTCCTTGGAGAACATCTCCACTGTAATCATCTCTCACGATCACTATGACCACACCGGCGGGCTTGCTGGATTATTGAGAAAAAATCACAATGTGAGGGTTTATGGTCT
>CAYSEE010000153.1:456-1912 GCA_964429955.1 uncultured Clostridia bacterium
TTATGCCAAATTTATACCTCACTGGAGAAATGTCTACTTACTATGGAAATAGCCCCTTGTCCGAACAATCTCTTGTGATAAGGACTGAGCACGGACTGGTTATTGTAACCGGATGCTCTCATCCGGGGATAATCAAGATCATCGAAAAGGTAAGGGAAAACTTGACCGAGCCTATACACTTAGTTATGGGTGGATTTCATTTAATGGATAAAGATGAAAGGGTAGTAGAGATGATAGTAAAGAGGTTTCGTGAGTTAGGGATAAAGAAGGTTGGGCCGACTCATTGCACGGGGGAAGAGGCAATAGAGATGTTTAGAAAAGAATACAAAGATGACTTTATCGAAGTTGGTGCAGGAAAGATGATAGAGATAATCCTGGATTCTTGAGAGGACGCATTTGGCATAGAAGGGATGATGGGTTGCAGAATTTGGAGTAAAGTGGTAAAATGATACAATAGTAGAAGGCAACAAGGACAAGCAAGGTGAAGCATAAAATCCATTTTCCACAGTTTGGCAAGGAAGCGGAGATTTCCAGAGGAAAGACAATCCTGGATTACGCCAGAGAACTGGGGATACCCATAAGTTCCAGCTGCGGAGGATTGGGAATATGCAAAGAATGTAGAATTGTTATCGAAAAGGGTCATAAGGCCTTAAATGAGAGGACAGAGTTTGAAGAGGAATTGAACAAGGACGAGAGGTTGGCCTGTCAGACCACCGTTGAAAATGCTTCTTTTGATGTATATGTAAAGGTTCTACACTATGGCTACCTTCAGATTCTCGCCAAGGGGAAGGGAAAAAGGATAAAGTTAGATCCCTTAACTAAAAGGAGAGGCGATAAAGTTGTATTTGGCGATAAGGAGGTGGATAATTACCGGGGGCATATCTATGGGATAGCGGCGGATGTAGGCACTACCACCATCGTATTGCATTTGATGGACTTGGAAAGCGGCAATCTTATCCATACCTCAGCTTTTGAAAATCCTCAGAGGAGGATCGATGGTAATGACGTTATAAGCAGGATAATGTATGATAGGGAAAAGCCCGGCAATCTCCATAAGGAATTGATCTCCTGCATCAACGACGAGGTGGCGAAGATGCCCTGCGAGGAGAGCGAAATTTACGAGGTGGTTGTGGTGGGTAACTCCACTATGAGGGATATTTTTTTCGGTGTAGATGTGCAAACTATTGGGGTTAAGCCCTTTAAATCGCTAACGGAGCTGAAAGGAGGCCCTACCTTTTTAAATAAAAAGGCGCTTGAGCTTTCCCTGAACATAAATGAAAATGCAAATGTTTATGGTGCTCCACTGATAGGATCCCATGTAGGCGCGGATACGACGGCTGTCTGTTTATCCACAGGCTTATTCGACAACTCTGACGAGGTGGCTATGGCCATAGATATAGGGACAAATGGGGAGGTAGTTTTAAAATATAATGATAAGATAATAGCAACTTCCTGT
>CAYSEE010000153.1:1922-2667 GCA_964429955.1 uncultured Clostridia bacterium
AGACCATAGGAAATGTGGAACCGATAGGAATTTGCGGCTCTGGTATGATTGACCTCTTAGGGGAGCTGGTTAAAAACAGGGAAATGAACGAAAATGGATATCTTGTGAATGGGAAAATATTTAAGATAACAGACAAAATTTATATAACCCAAAATATGATCAAGGATGAGAACGGCCTTATGTGGAGCAAAGCAGCCATTTCCTTAGGGATAAAGGTATTATTAGAAGAGGCAGGCTTGAGCGTCGATGACTTAGATAAGGTGTATCTGGCAGGTTCCTTTGGGAGTTATATCGATAAGGAAAATGCGAGAAGGATAGGGTTGGTGCCTGCAGTATCCTTAGAAAAGATAGTGCAGGTGGGAAATGCTGCTGCTGAGGGAGCAAAAGAAATGCTCTTGTCTAAGGAAAGGAGAGAACTTGCGGAGAGATCGGTAAAAAAGGTAAAGCACATCGATCTTGAGTTGATCCCCAATTACGGGGAGAGACTTATGCTTGAGGAACAAAACTTTAAGGAGTTAAGAGTTTAACCATAGATTCGGGAAACTACCTTTTAGGAAATAGTTTCCCACGCTCCCTGAAATTTTGGTTTGATTTCTCTTCTGCTCGGTCTCCTCGCTACGGGAAAAATTGGTCTTCGACGATTCCTTCGGAATGCAAACTCCTCGCTTCGCTCCTCAAACAGAGAAATTTTTCTTTTTCCTCCGCTCGGAGACCTCGTAAAGGTGCAAAATTTATCTGTTCCTAA
>CAYSEE010000154.1:0-2648 GCA_964429955.1 uncultured Clostridia bacterium
AATATTGCTCAAAAAGATAGATATAGAAACAGGTCTTATGGCTACCCCTGAGTGTGAAAAGACCCTCTGGTTTGCCTTTTTAAAAGGAACTGCCCCCGAAAAATATTGTAGCTGCCAAAAAAAGGAAGTTAAGGTCAAGGAATTTCATATTTCTGCCTGCTCTTTTAAACTCTGAGCAAGATCTGTCCTTTCCCAGGTGAACTCTCTTTCATTTCGGCCAAAATGGCCATAACAGGCAGTTTTTTTATAGATAGGACGAAGAAGATTTAATTTCTCAATTATCCCCTGAGGAGTAAGATCGAAATTCTCTTTAACCAGTTTTATTATCTTACTCTCGGGAATTTTTCCCGTACCAAAAGTATCTATCATAAGGGAAACAGGTTCTTTTCTTCCAATTACGTAGGCAAGTTGCACCTCACATTTTTGGGCAATTCCTGCCGCAACTACATTTTTGGCAATATAACGAGCCATATAAGAACCGGAACGATCTACTTTAGTAGGGTCCTTGCCCGATAAGCATCCTCCTCCATGGGAGCCTACTCCACCGTAAGTGTCCACAATTATCTTTCTTCCTGTCAATCCAGTATCCGCCTGAGGACCACCTATCTTAAAGGCTCCCGTGGGATTAATATAACAACTCATCTCTCTGTCTTTGTATTGTTCGGGAATAGAGGGCTTTATCACCTTCTCCATTATCTCATCTTCAATGTCTTCTACTTCCACTTCAGGACTATGCTGAGTAGAAATAACCACTGCCTTAACCGCCTTTGGCGATCCATTCTCATATTCCACAGTGACCTGGGATTTTCCATCAGGCCTGAGATAAGGAAGAATTTTCTTCTTTCTTACCTCAGCTAAACGACGGGTTAATCGATGAGCTAAAATTATAGGAAGAGGCATAAGCTCAGGAGTTTCGGTGGTAGCGTAACCGAACATCATGCCCTGATCTCCTGCCCCATCCTTATCCACTCCTTGGGCAATATCAGGAGATTGTTCATTAATCGAGGTAACCACTGCACAGCTTTTGTAATCGAGCCCAAAGCTTGCTTGAGTATAGCCTATCTCCTTTATTGTTTGACGAGCTATTTGAGAAATATCAACATAGCATTTCGTGGTAATTTCTCCTGCTATAAAGACTAATCCTGTGGTGACCAGACATTCACAGGCAACCCTTCCCCGAGGGTCTTTCTCCAGAATAGCATCCAGGATAGCATCGGAGATCTGATCTGCAATTTTATCTGGATGTCCCTCTGTTACCGACTCCGAGGTAAATAGATATCTTTCCTTCGCCATCTATCACTCCTTTCTCTCACCCATAACTATTCCCCCGCTCATAAAGAAATTAGCCGGGATATGGGCAAAATCAGTAAGAATACAATTATCCAATTGCGCTCCTTCTCCTACCACTATATTATTCCAGAGGATGCATTCTTTTAAGGAAGCTTCCTTTTTAATAATAACCCTGCTACCTAAGGTTGTAAATTTTCCTATTTTTGCTTTTTCCTCTATTTGACAATTATTTCCTATAACTGAGGGTGATTCTATAACCGCTAAAGGTGAAATTTTACTATTTTCCCCTATCCAGATTCCCTTTCTGACTTCCTGGCCGTTAATTTTTATTTTCATCTTACCTTCAAGAATATCCCTTTGCGTTTTCCTATAATCCTCTAAATTTCCCATATCCATCCAGTAATCGTTCGTAACATAACCGTACACCTTCTCTTCAGCCTTTACCATCTCAGGAAGGACTTGATGTCCAAAGTCGTATTCTTGGCCCGAGGGGATATAAGAGAAAACTTTGGGATCAAAGACATAAATCCCCGTATTTATTTTATTGGAAAAGAACTCTCCCCAGCTTGGCTTCTCCATAAACCGAGTAATTCGACCTCCCTCGTCGCACAGGGCGATTCCATAATTAAATCTTTCCTCTTTTTCCTTTAGGACAACCGTGGCCATTGCCTCTCTTTCCCTATGAAACCTCACCACCCTCCCCAGATCAACGTTACTTATTCCATCAGCGCTCAGGACTAAGAAGGTATCCGTAAAGTATTCCTCCATTTTCTTTACTCCTCCTGCCGTGCCTAAGAGATGCTTCTCTTCTGAGTATATAATTTTTAGGCCGAATTTTTCTCCTCCCCCCAGGTATTCCTTTACCTGTTCAGCTTGATAATGAAGATTAATTATCACTTCATCTATTCCATACTTTTTTAATAATCTTAGAGAGTATAAAATGGAGGGTTTATTTATAATAGGCACCATCGGCTTGGAGACTCTGTAAGTAAGGGGCTTAAGCCGCGTCCCTAAGCCAGCTGCCAAAACCATGGCTCGCACTTGACTCTCCTTCTCCATTAAATAGGAAGTCCTTAAGTCTCCTCTTTTTCAATAATTTGCTGAATATCCTCCACTGTCTTTGCTTCCATTAAGGCCTGACGAACCCTTCTCCTCTTTAAGAAGCGAGAGATGAGAGCCAGAGCCTTTAAATAATCTCCTCCCGCATTTTGAGGAGCGGCTAACATAAAGAACAGATGTACTGGTTCTCTGTCCAAAGCATCAAAATCAATCCCTTTCTTGCTAACGCCAAATGCACCTACCAAGGACTTAATTCCCGAAGAACGAGCATGAGGAATAGCTATATTATATCCAATACC
>CAYSEE010000155.1:0-2647 GCA_964429955.1 uncultured Clostridia bacterium
AAGTTTCCTTCCTCAAAATCAAAACAATTTACTGACTCATTTAGCCATAATTTTTCAAACTTCTTAATCTTTAAGGTATAACCAAGAGGATGTAGAATTAAGGTATCTGGAGAAAGGCAGTTTATATCATAGCCAATTCCGCCAGGAGAAATTACTCCCCCCTCATCAGGGTCAGTAGCAGCTACCCCTCCTACACAGAAACCGTACCCCCAGTGCATATCAGGCATAGCTAAGGAATATTTTACAATTCCCGGAAGGTGGGCCACATTCATAACCTGTAGAGGTGTATTATCTTTTTGCACAACTTTAAGCATCTTCTCATCAGCATAAAGAAGACCGGGGACCCTCATCCCTCCTGATCTGGGTATCTCCCATCGATAATCATCAATTTTTTTAATCCTGTACTCCTGAGTCATGGCGATTTTCCTTTTGATAGTAGTCTCAAGGCTCAGAGTCTGCGAAGTAGATTGTAGTGGTCAATCTTGCTTGACCTACTATGTCGAGACAAGCTCGACCACTACTCACGTTTCACGTCCAAATTATATATCAAATATTACTTGTGCCTCCCAGCCCTTATTTGTCTTCTTAACCTCAAGCTGGTGGTAAGTAACTGCTTTTATCTCCTTTTTTAAGGGATGGCAAGACAAATCCAATTTTTCTCCTCCAACCTTCGCCTTAAGGCCTTTTTCGTCAATTTCTCTTATTTTGAAGTTCTTAAGAAGATATCCCTCTCCATTGAACTTGTAAAGAAGATCTCGCAGCCAATCTGCCAAAAGCTCATCTGTTTTCTCTTTCTCAATCTCCACATCTATCCAGTCTCTCACTTTCACCTTATCCAATTCAGCCATAATGTCAAACATACTATAAGCAGCATTTTCAAATAATTCCTTTAGCGAATCCCCATGGACCTTAATTCCCAGATCAGCTGTATGGTCGATAAGTTCGTATTTCTTCATCGCTTAAATAATATCATTTCCCCTATTTAAGTCAAGAGATTTGGGAACTTCCTGAAATTGACTTCTTATTGATTTTGGATATAATATAATTTAAAGGTGTTGCGAAGTCTGTCTCCTTCAAGTATCGCTATCCTCTCTGGCCATTTATATGAGCTTAAAGCACAAATAGAAAGATTCCTCTTGATTTCCTGAAATTCTGCATCCTCTGTCCTACGAAGCGAAGGTGCTTCATAAAAATTAAAGAAAATGCTACCTTGTGAGCGGATAAAAAGAGCTATAAAGTTTAAACAAGGGTCAAAAACGTGTGAAGGAGGTGATGTTTATAACGGGTAGATTTATAATTATTAAAAGATCTTTATAGGAGGGAAAAAATGAGGAAAGGTGTTTACGTGGGGATTTTAGTCTTATTTATAGGAAGCTTGCTGCTTCCGGGAAGCATCTTCGCCCTGGCTCAACAGAACCTTCGCGTTTCAGCCCCTCCATGGATTTTTAAGAAATTCCCCCTTGAGGAAGTTTCTGCTCGCTTTGAAGCAGACCATCCCGGAGTTAAAATTGAACTCATACGTGCCGGTAAGTGGAGCGCCCCTACTTACATCACCGAATGGAAAACCGGTAAGACCCCATTTGACGTTTTCGTTGGGGGAAGCGGGTCCATGCTCGCGCCGGTAATTGTAGGAAATTGGTTGGAGCCCTTAGACGGAATGTTGGTAGGTTCTATGGCACCTGATAAATTTGTGGGTGGTTTCCTGGCAGCTGGTTATTACAAGAGGCCGGATGGAGAAGGAGCGTATTATCCTGTCCTTCCCTTTATGGGCGAAGTTGCTGTTATCGGAGTCAACACCCCGCTTATGGAGAAAGCCGGCCTATGGGCGAACGGCAAGCCCGTACCCATCCCCAGCTGGGATGAGGAGGAATTCTTCAGCTGGTTCAGCAAGCTAAAGGTTGCTTCTCCCCTTGGGGCTCATGTAGAGATCTGGGATCGCGAGTTTATGCAGTATGACTGGTGCGGTCCCATTAAAGCGATGACCGGAAAATTTTTGGAGGAGGATGGTAAAGGCTTTGACGTGACGAGTGAGGCGGCTAAAAAGTGGCTTCACTACCTCCAGCGGATGTGTAAAGAAAGGATTGGCTTTTGGACGATATCAGACGAAGCTGGTTACTCCAAGTGGAAGACCGGTTTGGTCGGTTCCTTCTATGCTGCTCAAAGTCACATTATGGAACTTGTCAGCGTTACCAAGAAGGAATCAGACATCGCTTACATCGGCTGGCCCGGTGCCAAAAAGAACGGTAGCATCATTTGGACCCACTCAGTTTGGATTCCGAGGGTATCCCCGAACAAGGAGTTGGCCAAAGCTTTCATTCGTGAGCAGATCTTTTCCCAGTACTTCCAGCAGTGGAGCTTTAACCATTATGGAAAGCTGCCCGTGCTGAAGGCTTACTATGGGGAAGGGATCACGTGGTTCAAAGACCAGATGCCTACAATTCTGGCAATTGCGAACGCTTCTAAACCAATTCCGCTGTTCATTGACCTGGAGAAATACCTCGATATCTTACAGAAGTATCTCCCTGACGCCGCATTTGGTCGCATTGGTGCAAAGGAAGCCCTCAACAGGATTCAGGATGACTCAAAAGATCTCGACTTTACAGATTTACGAGCGCGTTAAAGTTCAACCCGGATTCGGCAACCTATT
>CAYSEE010000156.1:0-2636 GCA_964429955.1 uncultured Clostridia bacterium
GGGAGGGCCAAAGTATTGAAAGGGAATGCGCTCATTTTTGAGATAATCAAGAAGTTTTCGTCTTTGTGCTACCAGTTTAAGAAGCCCTCTCCTGGAACTCTGATCTTTTTTGAAGTTTTTGAGATGTTCCGTGAGGTTGTTAATTCGCTCGGTAAGCACGGATATCTGAACTTCAGGTGAGCCAGTATCGTGAGTATGACGTCCAAACTTCTTTATCAATTCCCCTTTTTTTACCTTCGTTATGCTCATTGAGCTCTCCTTGATAGCTTAATTTTCCCATTAGAAGATTTTACCTTCTGCTTATTGTTTTTATAATAACATATTTTAATAATTTTGTAAAGTTTATTACCCTCTCTTTGGAAGATAGGCAATGGTGGATAAGGTAAGGGGAGCTTCCCGTCCTTGCTCATCCTGTGTGACGAGGGTAATCTTTACGGCAAGGGGAAGGCTATCATCGCTTGTATCCTCGGGCGTCCCCATAGTTGAATCCCAGCTTTCCTTCCATCTATTTCCATCGTAATACTGGAAATTTAAGTTCAAAACAGGGAAGGCGAGGACAGCTGTGGTTCCTCCTTTTCCGGGAACGGAGTCCAGAGCAGTCTTTATCCGTCTTTGCAGTTTAAAGTTGTTCAGGCTGTACCCTATCTCGCATAGGTCATATTCACCTGTCTTATTGACCTTGTTTGATGTAGAGATATAATAAAGTCTATCTTTGTCTCCCTTAAACACCAAACGAGGATTGCTGGGATTGATGAAAGCGGTGTGTATTTCCCTGGCTATCGTGTCAAGACAGACACGGGCACTTTGATACATCTGGGTGCGAAAATTTCCCTTTTCCCAGAGGCAGAGACTTTTCCAGAAGATAAAATAGATAACCGACATTAAGAAAGCCAGAATGGATGTAGCTATAACGAGTTCCACGAGAGTAAATGCCTCTTCTCTCTTCATTTTCTAAAGAAGTTTATCTAATCCCTTTTGGCTAAGTAGGTAGTTAGATCGAAATATAGCCGACGGTCTTCCTTACCCAGAATTCTAACTCTTACCCTGCGCAGGTTGGGAATTTCTGTATCCCACCATTCCACTCGCCATTTATATTCCTTGTATTCCTCAAAGTCCCCCTCTTTTAATCCATAGTTAAGGGAATTTGAGGGATACAGAGTGCTTAATGCATCATAGCCCTTCTCCTTAATTTCCTCCATTATCTGTTGGCCTAAAAGACTCGCTATGGAATATTGTTCAGCGGATTTCTTTGCCCGAAGGCCGAAGGGGAAAAGGCGGGCTGTTGTTAAAAGACCTATGGATATGATGCCGGCTACTAAGATGGTCTCGATGAGGGTAAATCCCCATCTTTCATTGAAGCTTTGATAATTCAAACTCATCTAATGTTTCTCCTGGTATATCCTTACATAGCCAGTAGTGCCAGATATGGTTATAGTCCACCATTCCTTGCTGTTCTTGTTTTGAATGTAGATCGACCCTGCCTCAGCTGTTCCTTGAGGATAAAAGGAGAAACTGTCGTCATCGGGATCATCAAGTTCCACTATTCCATCCCCTTCTCCTTCCTTACCAAGAGAGGGATTGGCGAAGAGTATATTTTTCCTTAATTTTTGTCTTTTGTCCACTACGTTATTATCCTCATCCTCGATCCAGTATCTTCCTCTCTCCGTGTCGAAGACAACTTTGTAATTTGCCCTTTTAGTTATGGCTAATCGGCGTGCCCATCTTAAGGTGCTGGCGATATCCTCAGCAGAGCTTTTCAGATGAGTTTGTGAGAGAAAGTTGCCAATGGATAAAGTGGATATAACGGTAACTGAGCTTATAATCCCTATTACTATAATTAGCTCTATCAGGGTAAATCCACTTTTCAACACTTCTCTGTTCTCCTCTTTCTGGCATTTCACTTGATAATAATCTCCAACACCTTAGAATGTTCACCAATTATTTATATCATCCTCTAAGTAACCGTTTGTCGCACCTGGGCCATTGGGCTTCAGCTCGTCCACAATTGCGTCGCCGTCATCGTCCATTTCGTTTTGACAATAGTTTCCCGCATCGAACCCATCGCCTGTTTTTCCATCAAATCCCTTTGAGTAAATGTCATAGCTGCTTGTATTATGGAAAGGGGGGACGGTAAGGGGATCTAAATCCATATCGGCTTTATAAACATATACATGAACGGTATCATCCTTTCCCTTATGCCAGGGATCGAGGAGTTCTCCGCGACTGTTTACCTCTTTATCCTTAAATTCCATATAAGGGCCTTTATATTCCGTATCATCATAAGCAGGGTCAGAGGGGTCTGGATCCAGGGCCTCCCTTAAGGAAGCAGAACTTCTATCGTCCGGAGGGTAGCGACCTGTATCCACTTTGTACATACTTATAGCCATTTCTAATTGAGCAATAAAGGATTCCGCCTCTGCCCTTTTTGCTCTCTGGGTAGCCTGAAGCAGATTAACTATCGCTAAGCCGGATAAAATGACAATGACCGCTACCACTATCAAAAGTTCTATTAGGGTAAAACCTGTCCTCGCTTCTTTTCTTATCCTGACTTCGCTACTTCCCTTTTTTCTCAGCATCTTAGTTGATAATACTGTGAAGAAATCAACGAAGCCCAGTTCATTTTGAATTTAACATAC
>CAYSEE010000157.1:0-2632 GCA_964429955.1 uncultured Clostridia bacterium
TAAAACTTCTAAAGAGGATAAGCCTTGGCATGAGAAATCCTAAAGCTTATTGCCAGGAAAATAATGCTGGGGCCTTCCCCATGAAATTTTCACCACAGGTTTTGACATAGAACCTAGTTGGGGTGGCTCACGGCTGGTGGTATGGTAACCAGTATCCC
Organism: uncultured Clostridia bacterium; assembly: GCA_964429955.1. GTDB lineage: Bacteria > Aerophobota > Aerophobia > Aerophobales > B47-G16 > CAYSEE01. The sequence continues at coordinate 159 of CAYSEE010000157.1, forward strand.
CCTGGTCATATTTTTCTTCCTTGTGCAAAAGCACTTGATAAAAGGCTTAACCGCGGGAGCTGTAAAGCAATAAACTCAAAATGAGAAATTCATCCTTCTATAATCTTCACCATCACCTGTCTGTGTCTTGGTCCATCGAATTCGCAGAAATAAAGGGATTGCCAGGTGCCGAGGACCAGATGGGCTTCCTGGATAAATATAGCCTCCGATGAGCCGATAATGGATGTCTTTATATGAGCGGGGGAGTTACCCTCCAAATGTTCGTAATCTCCTCTAAAGGGAACCACCTTGCTTAGCTGACTTAATATATCCCTTCTTACGCTGGGGTCAGCCCCTTCGTTGATGGTGATGCCGGCGGTGGTATGAGGCACAAATACCCAGCATACTCCTTCTTTAACCCCTGATTCTCTCACAATTTTTTCCACCGAAGGAGTGATGTTGATGAACTCCGTTTGAGAATGGGTGGAGAGAGTAAACCTTTTCAACACCTTATTTTCCTCCTTCCTTAAGCAATTTTTCTGGGGTAGTAATGCGTATTCGAGGATAGCCACTTATCACGTTGAAAGCGTTTACCTTTCTTTCCACCTCCTTCCTGGCCAGATGAGCTAAATCCCAGGTTAGAAGGATATCCACACTGTAAACTACTACTAAGGCTATGTGCAGGGCATCGTTGAAGGCATTGTAAGGAATGATCTTTTCCTCAATATAGCTCTTAGCCACCTTTTCTGCGAGCGGGTTTACCTTTACCACGGGAAAACCTTGCACCAAGGAAAGAAGCACTTCTCTCTTATCCTCCGTTTCCAGGGCCTTCAGCTCTTCCAACATCAGGGTGGAGATTACCACTCGATAGGAATTAATTTGGCTATCCCACCATTTTCGGGTAATCTTCCCCCTCTCTGAGGTATCCTTTTCATAATAGCACGAAGGGACAGAGGCATCCAAATAAATGCTCTTCATCAGTTTTTTAGCCACTAATTATCACTAATTCCCACAAATAAATTAGATTAATCCATAATCCTCTAAGGCCTTTTCCAATTTTTCCTCGTTTGTCTTTTCCATCTCCTCCAAAGGCAGTCTCCATTCCCTTTCTATTATTCCCAGCCTGGCCATAGCTGTCTTAATAGGAAGGGGATTTGTCTCAATAAACATAGCCTTGCACAAAGGATAGACCTTATAGTGAATCTGGCGGGCCTCCTCGCTATCTCCCCTTAAATACGCCCTTACCATTTCAGTCATCTCCTCAGGAATGATATTGGAGACAACAGAAATTACTCCCTTTCCTCCTAAGGAGAGAATGGGCAGGGTATGGGAATCATTGCCGGAGAGGACGCAAAAGTCATCCTCACAAAGGGAGACGATGCTGGATACCTGATCCATATCCCCGCTGGCTTCCTTTATCCCCACGATATGAGGAAGGCGAGATAATTTGGCTACGGTTGTCGGCGGAATGTTTACCCCCGTGCGAGAGGGGACATTGTAAATTATGATGGGTATGCCAATCTCATTTAAATAGCGATAGTGGGCCTCCATACCCTTTGGAGTAGGCTTGTTGTAATAAGGGGTGATCACCAGGGCTGCGTCCGCCTTCACCTCCTTAGCGAACCTGGTCAGTTCCTCGGCTTCCTTGGTGTTATTAGAGCCTGTTCCAGCGATAACGGGAACCTTTCCCTTGACCTCCTCTACAGTTATCTTTATCACTCGTTTATGTTCCTCAAAGGATAGAGTAGGAGACTCCCCCGTTGTCCCACAGGGGACTATTCCATCTATTCCCTTCTCCAGTTGAGATTGGATGAGTCTCCTTAGTACTTCCTCGTCCACCTCCCCTTTTTTAAAAGGGGTGACGATAGCCGTAAAACATCCTTTGAACATAATAAACCTCCCGGAATTAGTTCTTAGTTGTTAGTTAAACCCTCAAGGGAGAGGGAATAGTTCCTTCATAAACTACCTCAGCCTCACCCTCTAAAAACACATCGGTAAATCTACCTCTGTCCTTTCGAAAATAAACGGTGAGCTCTCCCCCCTTCATTTTCACCTTCAAGGGGGAATCCAATCCAAAAATGAAGCTGGCGACGAGTGACGAGGCCACTGCTCCAGTACCACATCCTAAGGTTTCTCCCTCAACTCCCCTCTCATAAGTTCTCACTTTAAGAGTTCTCCTCTCCTTTATCTCCACAAAATTTACATTGGTCCCTTCTGGTTGAAATCTCTGGTGATGTCTTATCCTCGGCGCCAAATCATCTAAGGGAGCTTTTTCAACATCCGGAACGAATAAGATAAAATGGGGTACACCTGTATTTACATAATGGCCCTGATGGACCCTACCATCCAGGGTTAGCTTTATATTCAGCTCAAGGTCGGCGGGTTCCTTCATTCTTATTTTTACCTTATCTCCCTCCGTCCGGGAGACAATTATTCCTGAGGGGGTCCAAAAAGAGCATTCTCTTCCTGTTATCCCCTTAAGATAGGCAAATCGA
>CAYSEE010000158.1:0-2631 GCA_964429955.1 uncultured Clostridia bacterium
CCGTAATTAATGCTCCACTTCTCAGGGGAGCTTCCACCACCAGAACGCCTTTACTTAAGCCACTAATAATACGATTGCGTTGAGGAAAGTTTGGAGCATCGGGCAAGCTCCCTAAGGGAAATTCGGAAATCACTGCTCCTCTTTCGATAATTTCCTCCATTAGCTTCCTGTTTTCGGGAGGATAGACAATATCTATCCCGCATCCAAGAACGGCGATCGTCCTCGCCCCCACCTCCAGAGCCCCTTGATGAGCCATCGTATCAATTCCTCGAGCCATTCCACTGACAATGGTGATCCCCTCTCTTCCGAGCTCATGCGCTAACCTCCTGGCCACCAGCTTTCCATAGGTAGTGGCCCTGCGGGTTCCCACTATGGCAAGAGCATCTACGTCCTCCTCCTTTAACTTGCCCCTGACGTAAAGGAGAGAGGGAGGATTGAAGATCATCTTCAAATTAGGGGGATAAAGAGGATCCTGAAAGCTAATCAAACTTACACCAAATTTCTCCATCCACTCCAGGTCCCTCTCCACATTTATAACATCCTGTGCCTTGGCTATGGAGAGAGCCATCTCCCTCCCTATTTGGGGTATTTTCAGAAGATCTTCAACTGAGGCGGAAAGAACCTTTTGAGGAGAGCCAAAATGTTCCACGAGTTCGCGACATCTCTTAGGGCCAAGGCGGGGAATTTTGCTTAAAACTATCCAGCTCTTGTAAGAATCTATGTCCTTCATATTTCCTCTAAATCCCTCATTACCAACCCACTAAGAAGCTTGGGGTAAAAGTAGCTGGACTTAGGGGGCATCACCCCACCAGAAAGAGAAATCTCCTTTATCTGTCTCAAGGAAGGGGGTTTCAGGAAAAAGACCACCTGATATTTTCTCTTTTTTATCAAATCCACTGCCTTCTTTTCATCCTTTACAAAGTCAATTTGTCCTTTCCCTTTTAAAATCTTCTCTTTTATCAGTTCATCTAAAATAGCTGTGTTTACCTTTCCCTCTAAATGCTGTCTATAGCTCTTTTTTAAATTTAAAAGGTAATACTTATTCTCTCCACAATACATACCGAAGATAAAGCTATCCTCCGACTCCTGCATTCGCTTAAACATTCTCTCCCTCCCCATTTCCTCGGTTCGGGGAGTAAAATCAATCCTCTCCATTTGGAAAAAATCGGATAATTTTCCCTTTAACTCTTCAACTTCTTCTACACCGAGATTACCCAGCACCCTATGGACAGGAAGGATGGTAACGGCATCGGCCTCCGTGTTCAAAAAATACATCATTATAAAATTCTCCTCCCCGCTTTGTATCCTCCCTTCGTCCCTGAACTTAAGCGCGGTGAGATAACGGTGATGTCCATCAGCTATGAATACCCTCTTGTCCCTCATCACTTTAACTATCTTCTCAATTACCTCATCGTCCCTTATCGCTCCTAAGCTGTGCCTTACCCCATCCTTATCTCTTAAGGTAAAAAGAGGGGCTGTTTTTTCTAAATGCCTGTCTACCAGACGAAGAGGATCGGAGTATAGGGAAAAGATGGGACTGAGATTGACTCTGCAGCACCGAAGCAGCTTTAAACGATCAAGCTTAGCCTGAGGAAAGGTCTCCTCATGAGGAAATATTACTCCGGAGCCAAATTCCTCTAACTTCATCAAGGCGATAAAGCCCCTTCTCCTCCTTATCTCTCCCTTAAAAGGGTACTCCTGTTCATAAACGTAAATGGCTGTATGGCTATCTCTTTTTAATATTCCGGAGGATAGCCACTCCCTAAAATACCTTCCTGCACGAGTATACTTGTTCTCCTTGTCATTGTCGCCAGGGTATTCCTTGCCCAATATGATGCGGATAATGTTATAAGGGTGTGATTGATAATACTCCTTTTGATCAGATGCAGATATAACATCGTAAGGAGGAGCAACTACCTTCCCTACGTCACCTATTCTTTCCTGATTGTAAATAATCCCTCGAAAAGGACGAATCACAAGCATCGATATCCCCCTCAAGCATCTTTATCCCGGCTCGCTATTCAACCAGTCCGTTTCATCATAGGAATAAATTTCCTCCAGGTTGAAAAGACATCTTATCTCTTGCTCTGCGGAAAAGGGTGAATCCGAACCATGCACAATGTTTCTCCTTCCATCAGAGGCATACTTTCCCCTAATTGTCTCAGGAGAAGCATCCTCCGGCTTTCTTTCCCCTATGATCTCCCTTATCTTTTTTACCACCCCCTCTCCTTCCACTATTAAAGCCACAGAAGGAGCGGTAAGCATAAAATCTATCAAACCTTGAAAAAAATGTTTCCCCTTGTGCGAACGATAAAATTCCCTTGCCTTTTTCTCGGTAAACTGAACCATCTTTAAAGCTACTATTTTAAACCCTTCCAATTCTATCTTCCTTATCACCTCACCAATTAGCCTTTTACATACTCCATCAGGTTTAATCAGCACCAGTGTTCTTTCCATTTTTAATTCCCTCAAGATACTTGAGGGGGACATGCTTCGCATTTCCCCCTCAACGGCCCGATCGGCAAAGCCGACCCTCGCTTCGCTCGGGCAAAACGATACTTGAGGGGGGACACATCCCCCCTCAACGCTTCGCTGCTCCCCCCTATTAAGATATACTGGCGACAAACTTAT
>CAYSEE010000159.1:0-2572 GCA_964429955.1 uncultured Clostridia bacterium
TGCTCATCGAGAAGACGATAGGGAATTTGATATCTGGCCCAAGCATGCCGTCTTAGGGACAAAGGGCTCGGAGATTGTGGAGGAGTTAAAGCCACAGGAGGGGGATTTCATAGTAAGGAAGAGAAGGTATTCCGGGTTTTTGGGAACTGACCTGGAGCTATTGTTAAGGGAATTAGGGATTGAGAGGCTAAGCATAGCGGGAATTCTTACCAATGTTTGCGTCTTCTTTACGGCGGCAGAGGCGGCGATGAGAGATTATGAGGTAGTGGTATATGCCGACAGTGTATCCGCCCTTTCCGAAGATGACCACAAATTTGCCTTAGATCAGCTCAAGCGAGTGCTCAAGGTTAAAGTGGTGGGGTGATATTCGGGGGATAGGAATGAAAACAATCCAGATAAAGGTGGAGCAGTTAGATTCAGATCTTCCCCTGCCAGAGTATATGAGCGAGGGTGCGGTCGGTATGGACCTTTATGCACGGGAAGATGTCCTCCTTTTTCCTCGGAGGATAAGGTTGGTTTCCACGGGGATAAAGGTGAGTATTCCCTTTGGCTTTGAGCTTCAAATCAGGCCCAGAAGTAGCTTAGCTATGAAGGGGATAGGTATAGTTAACTCCCCTGGAACCATGGATGCAGATTATAGAGGGGAAATCAAGGTCATTTTGATTAACCTTGGAGAGAAGCCCTTATCCAGTAAGCGAGGGGATAGGATTGCTCAAGCTGTGCTGTCACCTGTAATCTATGCAAAACTTAAAGTAGTGGATAAATTAGAGCCCACCCCCAGAGGGGAACGGGGCTTTGGCCATACAGGGAGATAGGCCATCTCAATGCTCAGGGAAAGACAAAAAGATCAAATCTGGGCAACTCTTTTGGTGATAATAGGGGTGTTTATTTTGATCAGTCTCCTTTTCTACACCCCTGAAAGGTCTCCCCTTTTTACCTCCCATCCTCAAATTTCTCCTCGTAATTATGTTGGCCGATTTGGTATCCTTGTAGCTACCTATCTTTACCTTATTCTGGGAACAGGGGCATTTTTCTTTCCCTTTATTTTGATTTATGCAGGAGTTAAGAAGTTCAAAGAGGGAAAGCTAAAAACTCCTATTCGAAAAGGTGTGGGAGCTCTATTTTTCTTTATCGCCTTTTGTTCACTTCTCTTCTTGGCAGGTTTAGATATAACCTCCTTTTTATATGGAGGAGGTCTTTTAGGACTTTTTTTCTCAGAAATTTTTCTCTCCCTTTTTGGCCAGGTGGGAAGCTTGGTCATCATCCTCGGACTATTCTTTCTCGCTGGACTGTTGAGCGTTGATTTTTCCTCGATTTCTGCAAAGAGGAGGATAAAGAAGGAGCTTTCCATTAAAAAGAGGACATCTTTTCCTCGAAAGCCGGAAAGAGAAAGAAAAATTGAGGAAAGAAAATTTTCCTTTTCCTATACTCCTCCTCCGCTTTCTTTGTTGAATCCTCCTCCTGCTCAAAGAAGAGCTTTTGATGAGGTGAAATTAGCTGGGGATAAGTTAAAACAGACCCTGAAGGATTTTGGCGTGGAGGTGGAAGTCGCTGAGGTCAAAGAAGGCCCTGCAGTTACCCGCTTTGAGATAAAATTGGCTCCGGGGACAAAGGTAAGAAAGATAACAAGCCTTTCCAATGATTTGGCCCTCTCCTTGGCTGTTCCCAATGTGCGCATAGAAGTTCCTGTCTCCGGGAAATCCCTGGTGGGAATAGAGGTTCCCAAAAAGAAGGTGAAATTCGTCTATATGCGAGAACTACTGGAAGAAAAGGCGTTCAAAGAATCAAAGGCCACATTGTTTTTCCCCTTGGGAAAGGATATCGCCGGAGAAACAGTCTGGGTTAACCTACAGTCCTCACCTCATCTTCTCATAGGGGGAGCCACTGGTTCAGGGAAAAGCGTCTGTCTAAATTGCATAATTGTCAGTATTCTATATAGAGCCTCCCCTCAAGAGGTCAAATTTTTGTTGATCGATCCAAAAATGGTGGAGTTGGTTGACTACGCGGATATTCCTCACCTGATCTTTCCTCCCATAAAAGAGGTAAAGGAGGCAAATTCTGCCTTGGAGTGGGTAGTACAGGAGATGAGAAGAAGATACGAGAGGTTTAATCAGACAGGGGTAAGAAATATCAGTGGTTTTAACGCGCAGATGGAAGGGCAGGAGGAGATGATGATTCCCTATTTGGTGGTGGTGATAGATGAGCTTGCTGATTTGATGATGTCGGGAGGAACAAGATTGGAAAGAACTATCTGTAGAATAGCCCAATTGGGAAGGGCTACCGGTATTCACTTGATATTGGCCACCCAGCGTCCCTCAGTGGATGTAATCACCGGATTGATCAAGGCGAATTTTCCCTCTCGTATTTCCTTTGCTGTGCCCTCTCAAATAGATTCCCGTACTATCCTGGATACCACGGGAGCGGAGAAGCTTGTGGGAAACGGAGATATGCTGTATTCTCCGGTAGAGGCTTCTAAACCTTTTAGAGTCCAGGGAACTTTTGTCTCACCAGCTGAGGTGAAAAGAGTGGTGAGCTTTCTCAAAGAGAAGGGGGAGCCTACCTATATAGAAGA
>CAYSEE010000160.1:0-2566 GCA_964429955.1 uncultured Clostridia bacterium
AATCCAAAAGCATAGTTTCCCTTCTTCCAATCGTTAAGCATTTCCTTAGCTTTGTCTTTGTAATCTTGAGTAGACATTTAAATCTCCTTTTTTAGGTGGACCCCATTAGTCGGACACTAATTCGCCTTGTTTAAGATACCGTTTTGAGATTCTTTGTTCTGTCTCATCAAAATACACTTCAGCCGGTGTTTTATGGAAATACTGAAAAATGGAATTAAAGAGGAAAGCGGACCTTATAATTGGAACTTAACTTCTCAGCTTGATATCTTTGAGTAGAAGATAGACTTTGTTTAACAAATTGAACATCAAATGCCTCTCTATATCCCTCAACAATATGATTAATTAACTCATCTAAATTGATTTTCCTTCCTATTTCCTTGTTTAAACTGATTATTTTGTCTCTCCGGAATTTTTTATTTCCTCCCAAACCTTGATAAAATTTTTCCATAATTTCAAAATACTCATCTAAATCTACATCTACAAGCAAAGTTCCGTGAACTAAGGTAAATTTAGATCGCTTGGCCAAGGAAACCCCGGCTAATTTTTTTCCTCTTACTACAATATCATAAGGGCCTGGACAAAAGACACTATTAACTTTTCCATATTGGGCACAAACCCCCAAATTATTCAGTGCTCTTATCACACCTGAGGATAGAGTCTTAAATGCCTTACCTATCTTATTAAAAGCAAAGGGATGATGCGAAGGAACAGTAACTGAAAAGTTTAAGCATCCTCCATTCTGGAAAATCACCTCTCCTCCACTAAATCTTTTTACCAGTGTAATTTTTCCTGCCTGAATTAACTTCCAGATAGGGTGGTTTAAATCAGGATTACCACAGGTAAGTTTTCCCAGGACAAAACACCTTTGCTCATTTCTCCAGAGCCTAAGCGTGGGAAAAAAGCTACCATTTCCCACTTCCTGGGCAACGACTTCCTCTATTGCCATATTTACCGCTGGTTCAAGACTATCCATATTTTTTAAAAGGCACCATTTCTCCATCGCTTACTTTAAAAAAACCTTTTCCCACCTTGTCCACTCCATTCCGTGAGCTTCGGCTACTGGCTTGCAAGTTATCTTGCCCTTTGCAAGGTTTAATCCCTTGGCAAGGCCCTGATCCTCAGCAAAGGCTTGACGGTAGCCCATATCAGCTATCTTAATAATGTAAGGTAAAGTAGCATTGGTTAGAGCCAGGGTAGAAGTTCTGGCGTAAACTCCTGGTATATTGGTCACACAGTAATGAATTACCCCGTTTACAGTGAAGGTTGGATTATCGTGAGTGGTGGGATGGGTAGTTTCAATACACCCCCCTTGATCTACAGCTACATCCACAATCACTGAACCTTCTCGCATTAAGGATAACATATCCCGGCTCACAAGATGGGGAGTTTTAGCTCCGGGAATAAGCACTGCTCCAATAACAAGATCCACGGAGGGAAGAATTTTTTGAATGGTATAGCTGCTGGAATAATAGGTAGAAACATTGGGGGGAAGAACATCGTCCAAATAACGCATCCGGTATGGGTCTATATCCATCACGATAACCCTGGCACCTAATCCAGCAGCCATCTTAGCTGCATTAGCTCCTACTGTCCCTCCTCCCAAAATAAGAACCTGAGCTGGAAGAACACCGGGAACCCCTCCTATAAGGACACCCGATCCTCCCTTGTGTTTAGCAAGAAAATAAGCTCCGATAAGGACTGCACTTCTTCCTGCTATCTCGCTCATAGGAGCTAAAAGGGAAAGTCTTTCTTGATGGTCCTCTACTGTTTCATAGGCTATCCCCACTATGCCCTTTTTTAAAAGAGCCAGGGTAAGATTTTTATCCGCCGCAAGATGAAGATAAGTAAAAAGAATCTGCTCTTCATGAAAAAGATCAAACTCGGAGGGCAGGGGCTCTTTTACCTTTACGATCATATCAGCTTCATCAAAGAGACTCTTTTTGTCCGAAATTAACCTTGCTCCTGTCTTCTGGTACTCATCATCAGAAAAACCCGAAGCTATGCCAGCTCCTTTTTCCACCAGAACCTTATGGCCTCTATCCACCAAGGCTTTAGTCCCGGCAGGGGTGAGAGCCACCCTCCACTCTTCCTCCTTTATTTCCTTTGGCAGGCCTATTATCATTTGATCACCTCATAAATATATTTATCTTTTATTAAGAAAACCTATTCTTGGTATCATCATTTTTTCACTTACAACTGCAAATTTTGCCGGCCTTGGTCCATACGGTTCTTGATTATACCTAACACCACATTTAATTAAATAATCAACTAAACCCCCAATATTTTCTGTAGTACCCGCCATAACAAGTGGTTTCATAATTTCTTTTCTCATTTGTCCGTTAGTTTTCAGTACCCTAATGGCTTCCTTCCAGGATTCATTATCCCTGCCCATTACCCTATACCCTTTCACACCATTAAGGTTTAACTCCTCAATCCCTGCCTTACCAGTTACAAAAGTGTAAATATCTATATTGGTACCCGGGATCATCACCTTTTCCTCTCCTGCAGGAAGACCATAATAAAATATCCTCCCTTTTGGAGAAGCAAAATCTATTACCATCCTCTG
>CAYSEE010000161.1:0-2533 GCA_964429955.1 uncultured Clostridia bacterium
TTACTACTCTTGGTTTTAAGTCATTAATCTGGCGAACGATTTCCTCTAAGTTGGTCTCGGTCAGGATGTAAAGGTAAGAGGAGTCCACCCCAAGACGTGAGGCTCGCAACTTGGTCTGTTCTGCTGATTCCTCTCCAGAGATATAAAGCACTGGACAATCTGGACAGCTTAGTCTATTGCCTACCTCAAGCAAAAGAGTAGATTTTCCTATCCCCGGCTCTCCCCCAATCAATATTAAGGATCCAGGTACTATTCCCCCTCCTAAAATACGATCGAATTCCCCTACGCCGCTTAAATATCGTCTTTGGCTATATTCCTTAATTTCCCTGATGGGTTTGGGTGAAGCCACTTCGGAGGATAATCCACGGACAAAACTCTCCTTTTTTAAATTTTCCTCATAGAAGCTATCCCACTGACCACATTCGGGGCAGCGGCCCAACCATTTAGAGGAGATGTAACCACAGCTTTGACAGACAAACCTAATCCTGCTTTTTTCCATCAATATACCTTATTTAGAAGATGACATCTTGAGAAAAGATATCTTATGGGCACCTCTTAGCTGTCCTGGTTGAAGCAAAATCTACAATTTCCTATGTGTCAGGAAATCTATGCTTTGCAAAGCTCTTCCCGCTCCAATGGCCACACAGGATAAGGGATCGTCGGCTAAATGAGCTGGAACATCGATTTTTTTCTCAATCAGACAAGTGAAGTTCTTTAACAAACTCCCCCCTCCCGTAAGAACAACTCCTTTCTCAATTATATCCGCTGCTAACTCAGGTGGCGTCTTTTCCAAAGCCATTTTTGTCCTCTCTATAATCAAGGACAGAGGTTGAGACAGGGCTTCACATATCTCCTCGGCATAAATTCTTACTTTTCTTGGTAAGCCTGTCGTTAGATCCCTTCCCCGCACCTCTATGTTCTCATTTTTAGGAGGAAAAATGGCATAGCCTATTTTTTGCTTTATATGTTCGACGGTAATTTCCCCCAAGGCCAGATTATATTGCTTTCTTATATAGCGGCTGATTGCTTCGTCCATTTTATCACCACCTGAGCGAAGAGATTCACTTACTACAATCCCCCCTAAGGAAAGAACAGCAATATCAGTAGTTCCTCCTCCCACATCTATTATCATATTTCCCTCTGCCTGGGTAATGTCCAGATTTGCTCCTATAGCTGCCGCCTTAGGTTCTTCAATTAAAAAGACCTTCTTAGCTCCAGTTGCAATAGCAGCATTTTTTACTGCTCTTTTCTCTACCGAAGTCCCGCCAGAGGGTATACAAATCATAAGATACGGAGGAAAGAAATTCCATTTTCCATAAACCTTGTTAACAAAGAACTTAAGCATACTTTGCACAATGTTATAATCAGCGATTACCCCATCTTTCATTGGTCTTACGGCAATGATTTCTTCCGGGGTTCTGCCCAGCATTTCCTTAGCTTTACTCCCAATAGATATGATTTTACCAGAATTCTTATCCATCGCTACCACAGATGGCTCATTAAGCACTATCCCCCTACCTTCCACATACACTAAGGTATTGGTGGTACCTAAATCTATTCCTATTTTCTTACCCAGGGCAAACATATTACTCCTTTACTCTCTTAATTTTTGCTCCTAATTTGGATAATTTTTCCTCCAATTTTTCGTAACCCCGATCAATGTGGTGAATACAAAGAACCTCTGTTTTTCCCTCGGCGGCGAGCCCTGCTAAAACCAAAGCCGCTCCTCCTCGAATATCAAAAGCCTTAACCGTGGTTCCTTTTAGGAGAGGAACACCCTTTATCAGGACTTTTGATTCCTTCTCTACAACTTGGGCTCCCATCCTTTGAAGCTCGGATATATGAGCAAATCTGGTCTCAAAAATAGTTTCGATGATTGTGCTGGTCCCCTGCACTAAGCAGGCAAGAGCTGTGAGTTGAGGCTGTAGGTCAGTAGGGAAACCGGGATAGGGAAGGGTTTTTATGTTGACCGGACGAAAAGTATCCCCTCCGTTCACCCTTAGTGCATTTTTCATAACATCAACCTCTATTTTCATCTCATTTAACTTTTCGAGAAATATCTTCAGATGGTCAAAACGAGCTTCCTCCACTGTAACATCTCCCTTTGTAATAGCTCCGGCTATTAATAATGTTCCCGCTTCAATGCGGTCAGGAATTATGGAATATTTTACAGGGTGGAGTTCTCTTACTCCCTCAATCTCGATTAAGTTAGTTCCCGCCCCTTTTATCTTGCCCCCCATCTTCCTTAGGAGATTAGCTAAGTCCACTATCTCAGGCGCACGAGAAGCACCCTTGATTATAGTTTTCCCCTTAGCCAGAGACGCAGCTAACATTATATTTTCGGTAGCCCCTACACTGGGGAGATCCAGATATATGTTTTCTCCTTTAAGTCCTTTCCTGGCCCGTGCTTCAATGTAGTTTCCCTTTACCTCTATTTGAGCTCCCATTTGCGACAGTCCCTTGAGATGAAGGTCTATCGGCCTTCTTCCTATATTACACCCTCCAGGGAGAGAGATGCGGGCATATCCAAGAC
>CAYSEE010000162.1:0-2508 GCA_964429955.1 uncultured Clostridia bacterium
TTTCTGCCGGCCTTCTTTTTTAACTCAACCACAAGGGTCTTTTCTGGCTTGTCTTTGGTAATCTCGGAGAAATCGGAGCCGCTTTGATGCCTCCTTCCAGGAGAAGTAGGTTTATATACTTTAACAGCCATTTTATACTCCCAATTCCTCAATGGTATTTCCCTTTTTCAATTTCACTATGGCCTTCTTCCAGTCAGGGGTCTTCCCTACAGGTCTACCTCGCCATTCCCGCTTTTTCCCCTTAACACGCATAGTTCTAACCTCTTCTACCTCCACCTTGAACAATTCCTCTATTGCTTTTCTTATCTCAATCTTATTCACCTTTAAGGGAACCTTAAAGACGTATTTATTCTCCTTTAACAAAAAAGTGCTTTTCTCTGAAACTACGGGCTTCAAAATAACATCCTGGGCAAGTTTTTTACTCATCTTTTAACCTCGCCTCCAATTCTCGTAGCGCTTCTTTCGTCACAAATACGGTATCATAATAGAGCACGTCAAGCGCACAAACTAAACGGGCGAGGATAACTCGAAGGTCTTTAAGATTGGAGCTTGCTCTTTTTATTACCTCGTCCCATTTGTCCGCTATTATCAAGGTTCTCCCCTTAAGAGAGAAACTATCCAGAAATTTTACCATCTCCTTAGTTTTGGGTCTCTTTAAGGAAAGTTCATCCAAAATAAAAAGGGAATCCTCCTTTATCTTCTTCCTTAAGCTGGATTTCAAGGCCAAACATTTGACCTTCTTAGAGAGAGAATATTTAAAATCCCTGGGTTTTGGCCCAAAGACAACTCCTCCCCCTCTCCAGACGGGAGAACGAATGCTTCCTGCCCTTGCTCTTCCTGTGCCCTTCTGAATCCAGGGTTTTCTTCCTCCTCCTCTTACCTCACCTCTGGTCTTTGTGGAAGCTGTTCCCTGTCGCCTGTTAGTCTGATAGGCTAATACTACCTCTCGCAGGAGAAACTCTTTAACCTCCCCCTGAAAAATATCATCGCTTAATTGAATTTCTCCTATCTCCTCTCCTTGTATGTTATAAACCTTTGTCTTCATCACCTAATCCTTAGCGCTCTTTATGCACAGTAAACTTCCTCTTTTTCCCGGCAGACAACCTTTAATTAAAAGGAGACTTTCCTCTTTGTCCACCTCTACCACCTGTAAATTACGGACGGTCACTTTTTTCATACCCATCCTCCCGGGCATCTTTTTCCCTTTAATCACCCTGGAAGGATCCGCAGATGCTCCTATAGAACCAGGCCGACGGTGCCAGTGCTTTGACCCATGAGAGGCGGGACCACCTTTAAAACCATGCCTCTTGACTACTCCCTGAAATCCCTTTCCCTTGGAGATACCCGTAACATTAACTAAATCCCCCTTTTCAAATACATCTACCTTGATCTCATCTCCCACCTTCAACTGCTCGATATCTTCCGTTCTTACCTCCCTTAAATACTTTTTGGGGGAAATTTCTCTTTTTTTGAAATATCCTAATTGTGGCTTGGTGGCATCTTTTTCCTTTAGTTCACCAAAGCCCAACTGAATAGCACTATAACCATCCTTCTCCTTTGTCTTTTTCTGAACAACTACACAAGGTTTTGCCTCAACCAAAGTTACTGGCACAACTACATCTTTCTCAAAAATTTGACTCATTCCCAATTTCTCACCAAAAATTACCTTAATCATAACTTAACCTCTACATTAACTCCTGTAGGAAGATTGAGCCCCATTAAAGCATCCACTGTCTTGGGATTGGACTCCAGGATATCTATTAATCTTTTATGAACCCGCATTTCAAACTGCTCCCGAGAATCTTTGTCTGTATGGGGGGAGCGAAGTACGGTAAATCTGCTAATTTCCGTGGGCAAGGGAATAGGACCACAGATCTTTGCTCCTGTCCTTTCTATTGCCTCTACAATTCTTTTTACTGATTGATCTAATATTTTATGGTCGTAGGCCTTTAAACGAATACGGATTTTTTGTGCAGCCATTTCTTACCTCTCTTAACCCAAAGAAATTTTTATATTTCGAAGGAATTGCCGAAAACATTTCCTATACCACAAGTTTTTCGGATATCGAAGAAGGAATCTCCGCATAATGAGAAAACTCTATATAGGGAATAGCTTTCCCTTTGGTTAAAGACCGTAGTCTCGTGGCATATCCAAATAGTTCGGCTAAAGGAACATAAGCGCCTAAGTGACAGGTATCCTTTTCTGTCTCCATCTTGTAAATTTGTCCTCGCCGAGAAGTAATATCTCCCATCACTTCTCCCACGAAGTCCTGAGGTGTCTTCACCTCCACCTTCATTATTGGCTCTAATAAGTAAGGGTTAGCCTGTCGAATTGCCTTTTTGAAGGCAATGGAAGCAGCTGTTTTAAAAGCGATCTCTGAGGAATCCACTGGATGATAAGAACCATCAATCAAGCTAACTTTGACATTTATCATAGGATAACCCCCCAGTACTGCATTTTGCATGGCTTCCTCGATACCCTTCTTTATAGCAGGTATAAACTCCTTGG
>CAYSEE010000163.1:0-2500 GCA_964429955.1 uncultured Clostridia bacterium
GATAAAGGCATATGATCAGGGGAATAATAGCTCCTCCGAGGTTTACGCATATCATCTGTTCTGTGCCCATAGAGGGAGAAAGGGAAAAACCCCATCCCTGATATATCTCCCTTCTCATTATGGGAATGTTTACTGCGCTTCCCAAAAGGGAGAGAAAAATAATAATTAGGGCTATCCTCGGAGATAGTCCTAATTTTGTGAAAGCAGCACCTACTATCCCAACCTGAATGAGGAAAAACAGAAACGGCAAAAGGAGGATGAAAATTAGCAGAAAAAGAAACGATAAGGGAAGAAATATCATATATCCACTCCTTGTCTTGTAATAGTTATGTTTACGTATCGGAATCGGCGAAGCCCAATGCGAAGTATGTCCCCCTCAATATCTTTTGGCCTATTATATGAGAAAACAATCGTAAGTCAAGAAGAGAGAGCTAAAGCTTCTTGACAATACAAGAGAATTGATTATCTTAAGGCTATATAGAAATCCTTAGATCTGGGGAAAGTAGATGAGAAATTCGCATATTTACACTGTAAATGAGATTACCAGCTATATAAAGAATTTAGTGGAAGAAGATGAGAATTTGCAGGATATATGGGTAAGAGGTGAGATTTCCAACTTTAAATCTCCCTCTCGCCACCTGTACTTTGCTTTAAAGGATGAAGAGAGTCTTCTTTCCTGTATAATGTTTCAGGATAGAGTGGATACTCTGAAATTCACCCTTGAAAATGGGCTGGAGGTAGTAGCCCGGGGAAACATAGGAATTTATAAGCCTCAGGGAAGATATCAACTTTATGTGGAGGAGATTTTTCCCGTGGGGAGGGGATACCTTTACCTTGCCTTCGAACAACTAAAAAAAGAGCTCGAGAGAAAGGGATATTTTAGACCCGAACACAAACTCCATCTTCCTTATCTTCCGCAAAGGATAGGGATAGTTACCTCACCCAAGGGAGCGGCTATCAGAGATATTCTTACTATTTTGGATAAACGCTTCTCAAATTTGGAAATTGTCCTTTCTCCCTGTCGGGTTCAGGGAGAGGGAGCGAGTGAGGAGATTGCTCAGGCCATTCAAAATCTAAATGATTACGGTAAGGTAGATGTAATAATTGTAGGGAGGGGAGGAGGCTCCTTAGAGGACTTATTTCCCTTTAACGAGAGGGTAGTGGCGGAGGCTATCTACAACTCCCATATTCCCATTATTTCCGCGGTAGGACATGAAATAGATGTAACCATCTCAGATTTTGTAGCTGATGAGAGAGCGCCTACTCCTTCAGCGGCTGCAGAACGGGTAGTTCCCAAAAAGATGGATTTAATTAGCAACTTAAAGGATTGTAAACAAAAACTCCTTCATCTTATCCATACTCATCTAAATTCTCTCCGCTCAGATTTAGAAAGGATAAAGGTCTCTTCGCCTTTTAAACAACCTTATCGGAGGATTCAGGACTTGAAGCAGAAGACAGATGATTTCAGAAGGAGGATAATCTCCTCTCTTGTTCAAAAAAGGGAATTGAAGAGAACTAAACTTTTTAGTCTCATTCAGGCCTTCAGGCAAGCTTCTCCTCAAAGGAGGCTAAATTCACTCAAGGAGAAATTGGAACAGGAAAAGAGGATGTTGATCAATTTGGAGGAAAGTAAATTAGAGAAAAATAAGGAAAGGATATTATCTTGGAAGGAGAGGTTAAGAAATCTTTCTCCTTTATCTACCTTAAAAAGGGGCTACAGTATTTGTCTTAGTCATCCGGAGGGAAAAATAATCAGGGATTATAAACAGGTTAAGGAGGGAGAGAGGGTAAAGGTGAAGCTTTATAAAGGAGGAATTTATTCGCAGGTTTACCAAATTGAAAAGGAGGAAAATGGTGAAATTTGAAGAGGCGATGGAAAAACTCCAAAAGATCACCCAAGAGTTAGAACAGGAAAACCTACCCTTAGAGGAATCCCTGCAAAAATTTGAAGAGGGTATGAAGCTGGCAAGTTTTTGTGAGAAAAAGTTAGAGGAAGTGGAGAAAAAAATTCAGATATTGGTAAAAGAAGGGGATACCCTCAGGTTAAAAGAGTGGAAGGAAGATTTATCCACTGAAGAATAAAAAATGTTAAGAATTTTTTATCTCATTATGAGCCAAAGATTGTTCTTAGCTGTTCTTTCAGCCTGGTGCCTCGCTCAAGGTATCAAAGTCGTAATTTCAATTATTATGGAAAAAAAGCTAAGGTGGCAGCGATTCGTAGAACCAGGAGGAATGCCCTCCTCACATGCTGCTATTGTGGCAGCTTTACTTACAGGGGTAGGAATAAAAGAGGGTGTAGAATCGACCATTTTCCTTGTTACCCTAATTTTTGCCTTGGTCACTGCTTACGAAGCCATAGGAGTCCGAAGAGAGGTCGGGGAGCAGGCAAAGCTTCTAAATAAAATAGTTCAGCCTTCGTCCCCTCAGCACCCCTTAAGTTATGAACTAAAAGAGCAATTGGGCCATAAACCTATCGAGGTGTTAATAGGGGGAATAATAG
>CAYSEE010000164.1:0-1668 GCA_964429955.1 uncultured Clostridia bacterium
TTCTCCATATCTTTCTCCTTTAAGAGTTTGGGAAATTCTGAGCCTTGTTTAGCCTATATTCGGAAATCTACCTCATAATTGACCAATCATATTTGGAAACTATTTCCAAAAGTTAGTTTGCCGAGTCTGGATTTATATCCTTTCTTCGCAATAGATTAGCATACTTTTTCGGGGTAGTCAAAGATAATGATGTAAATTGGGTCAGCCTATAACGGATACGGAGTTTGACTTCTCCTTTAAATTATTCTATAATCAATAAAAAGAGGTCAAGGAACAATGGAAAAGAAATGGATCGTCAAGCCCCAGTTAAGTCAGGAGTGTATCCTTTCCCTTTCCAAAAAGTGGAATCTTTCTCCCATTATGACCCAACTTTTATATAATCGTGGAATAGAAGAGAATGAGATAGATGGGTTTCTTCGTCCTCTCCTGAAAGATCTTTATAATCCTTTTTTGATGAAGGGAATGGAGAAGGCAACTCAAAGAATCCTTAAGGCTTTTTCGCGGAAGGAGAAAATCCTTATTTTTGGTGATTATGATGTAGATGGTATAACAAGCACTTCTCTCCTCCTGCTTTTTTTACGCGATCTGGGAATTCCTGCTTATTTTTACATTCCGCAAAGAGAGGAAGAGGGTTATGGATTAAATAAGATTGCGGTGGAAAAAATAGCCAAAAAGGGAATTAATTTAATTATCACCTGTGATTGTGGGACTTCCTCTCTTGAGGAGATAAAATATGCCAAAAGTTGCGGGATGGATGTGATAGTCACCGACCACCATCGAGTTAAGGAGTCTATTCCTTCTCATTTGACTGTTATTAATCCTGATCAACCTGGGTGTGCTTATCCCTTTAAGAAATTAGCCGGGGTGGGGGTTGCCTTTAAGTTAGTGCAGGCTTTGACGCAGAAGCTTTCCTCTAAGGAAATAGACCTTCAAAAATACCTGGATTTAGTAGCCATAGGCACCATCGCCGATCTTTCTCCTTTAAAAGACGAAAATAGGATATTAGTGAAATGGGGCTTAAAACGTCTTAATGAAACTTCAAATCTTGGTCTCAGGGCCTTGATTAGCGTCTCTGGATTATCTGTCAAGGAAATTGACGAAGGACGGGTGGCCTTTATTATTGCTCCCAGACTTAATGCCTGCGGGCGTCTTTCTTTGGCCAAAAAAGGGGTAAGACTTCTTTTATCTACTTCTTCCAGTGAAGCCTTTAAGTTTGCTAAGGATTTGGATAGGGAAAATGCTCAACGTCGAAGGATAGAGGAAAAGATGTGCACAGAGGCGGAGAAACTTTTGCCAGAGGAAAAGAATCCTGTGATTATTCTTTCCAAGGAGGGATGGCACCCTGGAATAATTGGTCTGGTGGCTTCTTGCATCAAGGAAAAGTACTTCCGCCCCACCATTATCTTTTCTCGCGATGGAACGATGGCCCGAGGTTCAGCGAGGAGTATTCCTGAGTTTTCAATATTTGAGGCCCTGGAAAAGTGCAAGGATCTGCTTCTCGATTTCGGGGGCCATAAAATGGCTGCCGGTTTGAGCATTCTATCTAAAAATATAGAAACACTAAGGGAAAGGTTAAATGAATTAGCCAAAGAGGTCCTTTTTCCTGAAGATTTAGTTCCCTCTTACTTTATCGACGCTAAGATTGATTTAGACAAGTTAACCGAGGAT
>CAYSEE010000164.1:1678-2484 GCA_964429955.1 uncultured Clostridia bacterium
CCGAGGATTTTTTTGAGGAGTTAGAGCTTCTACCTCCTTATGGCCCAGAGAATCCCCCTCCCCTTTTTCTAAGCGAAAATTTACATCTTTTATCTCCCCCTAAGATGATAAATAAGGGTTGTTTGAGAATGTTCCTTGGTTCAAAAGCCGGGAGAAGACGGTTTGAGGCTATCGGATTTGGCTTGGGAAAAAGGGGCAGGGAAATTGCAAATTTGAAACAACTAAGCGCAATTTTCACCCCCAGGATAAATCAATGGAAAGGTGAGAAAACTTATCAGCTCGAGATTAAGGATTGGCGAGGAGGTAAAGATGGAGGATTTGGTCAAGAAGATTAGAGACATACCGGACTTTCCTAAGAAGGGCATTCTTTTCAGAGACATTACTCCTCTTTTGCAGGATTCCGTCTCGTTTAGGAAGGCCGTGGAGCTTTTAGCCGGGCGTTACCGAGAAAAAGAGCTTGATCTGGTGGTCAGCGTAGAGGCCCGTGGTTTTATCTTGGGCGCGGCTATCGCTTATGAGCTTGGTCTGGGATTTGTGCCTGTCCGTAAGCCTGGCAAGCTTCCCTACAGGGTGGAAAAAGCTGCTTATTCCCTGGAATACGGAGAAGATGTCGTAGAAATACATCAGGATGCCATTAAAAAGGGAGATAGGGTTTTAGTCTTTGATGATCTTCTTGCTACAGGGGGAACAGCAAGGGCAATTTGCGAACTGGTGGAAAGGTTGGAAGGGAAGATAGAGGGAATTTCCTTCTTAATCGAGCTAACCTCTTTGAAGGGAAGGGAAAAGCTCAAGAAGTATGAGGTCTT
>CAYSEE010000165.1:0-2405 GCA_964429955.1 uncultured Clostridia bacterium
TTACCTCTACCTCTACAAGTTTGGTAGCTCCCTCCCCGTCCCGGACGATCATCTTAGCTAAGGAGATGCAAATGTGGTCCAAGGCCTGGCAAAAATAGTGAAAGTTCTCATCCTCAACCCTTATCTTCTTTTTCTTACGCCAGGTTTTTATTCTTTTATTCCCCGCCAATCCATTGGCCAAGATAAATACAGAATCGTTGGTGCTCATATCTCCATCCACACTGATCTGATTGAAGGACTTATCCACCGCAGACCTTGTTGCCTCCTTTAAGGCATCCTCCGTGATGCAGGCATCGGTGGTGATGAAACAAAGCATAGTGGCAAGGTTTGGCGAGATCATTCCTGAGCCCTTGGCCATCCCGGCTATTCTTACTTTTCCCTTGCCTCTCCTTGAAATGTCCGTTTCCACGGCTATCTCCTTGAGGGCTCTGTCGGTGGTTAGAATGGCCTCTGCCGCTCGACGACCTCCTTGAACGGATAAGGCCTGCGTCGCTTGTTTTATTCCCTCCTCAATTTTCGGCATAGGCAAGGGCTTACCTATTATGCCGGTAGAGGCTACAAGGACTTTCTCCTCCTCTATTTCCAGAAGCTGTGCGGCTAACCCAGCCATTCTTTGAGCATCCTTCATTCCTCTTTGTCCAGTGCAAGCATTGGCATTTCCGCTGTTTGCTACAATCGCCTGAGCACGCCCCTTGCGGATTTTCCTTATGGAAAGATGCACCGGGGCAGCCTTCACCTTATTGGTGGTGAACATACCATAAGCTACCGCCGGCACCTCCGAATAAATCAAGGCCAAATCGGGACGATTTTTCTTTATTCCGCAATGAACACCAGCCGCCTTAAACCCCTCTGGAGCAGTGATTCCTCCCTCTATTTCTCTCATTTTATTTCCTCTTTTAATCTATTAATCCTGCATCCTCCCCGAACCCGCACATAATGTTCATATTCTGCACTGCCTGTCCTGAAGCACCTTTGCTTAGATTATCGATGGCCGAGACGACCACTATCCGCCCGGTCCTCTCGTTCACCGTTATCCCCATTCGACATCTATTGGAATTAACTATCTCCTTAGTCTGGGGGAACTTCCCCTTTGGAAGTATTTCCACAAATGGTTCTCCTTTATAAAAATCCTCGTATACTTTGAGCACATCCTCCGAACTTAGAGAACTTTTCAATGAGGCATAGCAGGTGGAAAGTAACCCTCGATTTATGGGAACCAGGTGAGGAATAAAGGTAATCTTTACCCTTTCCCCGGCTATTTTACTTAGCTCCTGCTCCATCTCGGGAAGGTGTCTGTGTCCCTCCACCTGATAGGGGTAAAAGTTTTCGTTTATCTCGGGAAAATGGGTGGCCAGACTTAACTTTCTTCCCGCTCCGGTGACTCCTGACTTGGCATCTACTATTATGCTATTCTCCTCTATTAAGGCTTTTCTAAGCAAAGGAGCCAGAGCCAATATTACAGAGGTGGGATAACAGCCGGGATTAGCCACCAAACGGGCATTTTTAATTTTTTCCCGATATAGCTCAGGTAAACCGTAAACCGCCTCCTTGAGCAATTCCCTCTTATTATGGGGGACGCCGTACCACTTCTCATAAACTAAGGGATCGTTCAGGCGAAAATCCGCTGATAGGTCCACTATCTTTTTCCCTCTTGAATAAAGCTTCCCCACAATCTCCATCGACGCCTTATGGGGAAGAGCGGTGAAGACAAAAGAAGAGTTAGAGGAAATCTCATCAATATTTAGCTTCTGGCAAACCAAATCCGTCCGGAGGAAGGGATAAATATCTGAAATTTTCGTTCCCGCAAAGGTCTCAGAGGTTATCCTCGTTATCTCAACCTCAGGATGTCTTAATAAAATCCTCACCAACTCTGCCCCCGTGTAGCCAGTAGCTCCAATTATTGAGACTTTCATCCTGTATCCTCTATTTTAGTTTTCTTTGGAGGCGTACTTAAACAAAAGAGCAGCCGCAGGCTTCAGCCTGCACGAGCTATAAAGGAATAGGGCTACCCTTATCTTATCAAAAAAGGGAAGATTGGCAAGCAGAGAGTGTCAATCAAAACTATCTTCACGCTGGAAGTGTCCAAATCTATGCCTAAAAAATAGACCATTTTATTTTATACTTTTATTTTTTGACAGGCAAATCTTAAAATTTTTTTCTCATTGGCATAAGTTTAAAGACCGCAATCAACGAAATATAAACTAACTTGTTTACGCTTTAGTGAGCGAAATGGCGATGAATTCAGGAAAAATTGTTCAGAAGAGTAAATAAGTTATAAGAGTCCTTTCAACGAAAAATTCCGTAAGATTCTCTGAAAAGCTTTCAAATAAAGGCTTACTTTCAATTTTTCTGGATCTAATGATTTAATGCGAGAAATTGACAACATTATTTTTTTATTTTATAAT
>CAYSEE010000166.1:0-2396 GCA_964429955.1 uncultured Clostridia bacterium
CGACCGTTCCAAAACACCGAGGGAAAGGAGCAACAATGAAAATGCCGAATCCGGGATTATAAATTCCTATGAATCAAGAAAGATGGGGGGCTTTCCCCTCAATTACCAGAGTAAATTCCCCCCTGGGTGTCCTCTCCTTGAAGATATCCTCCACCTCGCTCACCCTTCCCCTTATTATCTCTTCAAATTTCTTGGTGAGCTCACGGCCTACAGCTATCCGACGATCTCCTAAGACCTCTCGAATCTCCTCGAGGGTCTTTTTAAGACGATGGGGAGCCTCATAAATTATAATCGTTCTTTCCTCTTCTCTTAACTTCTTTAACTTCTTCATTCTCTCACTTTTCCTCCTCCCCAGAAATCCCTCAAAGACAAAGTTATCCATAGGCAAGCCAGAGGCAACCAGGGCAATAGCTAAGGCAGTAGGCCCAGGGATGGGGACAATTTTAATTTTTTCCTTAACAGCCTCTTTTATCAAGTAATACCCGGGGTCAGAAATTCCCGGCATCCCTGCCTTGCTGACCAAAGCTACATTCTTCCCCTTCTTCAAACAGTCAATTAGATAAGGAGTTTTTTTCAGTTGATTATGTTCGTAAAAGCTGGTTAAGGAGGTGTGAATATCATAATGAGATAATAATTTGCGGGTATGCCTTGTATCTTCAGAGGCAATTAAATCCACCTCTTTTAATATCTCCAATGCCCTTAAGGTAATATCCTTTAAATTGCCAATAGGGGTTCCCACTGGATAAAGAACACCTTTGTTCACCTATTTTTCTCCATATCCTTAAGTAACCCTCTTAAAAAGTTTCATTCCAAGAAGGATTAAGTCCGAATGATACTCGAAGTTAACCCTCTCCTCAATGAGCCTCATTATTTTGTTGTTTTTCTGGATAAATTTAAAAATGAGATCTATATACTTATCGCTCAGTTTTTCAAATAACCTTCTTCCCGTTTTTCCTATCTTCATCTCCTTTACCAGTTTTTTCCTCCAGAGCCTATCATACTGAGCTAATTCACTCTTGCTCAAATCTCCCTTCTTGATGGCTTTTTTAAGAACTTTTGCTGCTATCTCGGAACATAAAAGGCCGTAGGAGATACCTCCGCCGGTGGTAGTCTTTATCTGTCCGGCAGCTTCTCCCACCACCAAGATTCTATCCTTAACGGTTTCGGGCAAGGAAGCGTAGGCTATTCTCTTCTGAAATATCCTCACCTCTTTTCCTCTGATCCTTTCCTTGAGCCTTTCCTTAAGAAATCTTCTAAGATAAAAGCTCCCTTTATTTCTCGTTAGAACACCTACACGAGACTTAGAGTTACCAAGAGGCACTACCCAGGCAAAAGATCCGGGCGCAATTTGATTACCCAGATGAATTTCGGTTTGAACAAGCCCCTCTACTTCTGTCTCAACCTGAGCTCCGTAGAGAAAATTGGAGACTGCGCCCAGCCCTATACTTTTCTGAAGCTTGTAATCATCCCCTGTAGCTATTACAACAACCTTAGCCCTTGCCCTCTTTGCCGAACCCTCACCGAAGATTTTAACCTCGACAAATTCCTTGCGAACCTCGATCTCTTGAACTCGCCTTCCAAGTTGAACATTTACCCCTTTTTCCTTGGCGCGTTTTATAAGCTCTTTATCAAATATATCCCTGTCCACTACATAGGCTATGGTGTTGGAGGGTGCATAATTTAAGGTGAGAAGGGATGGAGAAAAGAAAAGCACGGACTTTATCTCGGAAAGCACGGCTTTTTGAGGAAGATGAAATTTTTCAAAGGATTCTCTACCTATGATCCCTGTGCAGATGACATTCCTGCCAACCTCTTCATCCTCCTCAAAGAGGCTTACCCGCAATCCTGAATTAGCCAATTTATATGCGGTGTGGGAACCAATAGGTCCTCCCCCTACCACTACGACGTCATCCATTCTTCCCTCTAATGTATGATTAAATATCCTCTACCTTCTTCTTCTCAGTATTATCTCCAGACTCATAAAGAAAATTTTCAAATCCAGTCCTAAGGACCAATTGTTAATGTAAGCTAAATCATATTTTATCTTATTCTGGGCTGAAGTATCATAATCGCCGTATAGTTGGGCAAGTCCTGTGATCCCCGGTTTAACTATAAACCTCCTGAAGTAACCCGGGATCTCGCGTGTAAACTTCTCTACAAATACTGGTCTTTCCGGCCTTGGCCCAATCAAGCTCATCTCCCCCTTTAATACGTTGAAAAGCTGAGGCAACTCATCTAAATGAGTCCTTCGCAGCCAACTTCCCACCCTGGTTACTCTCTCATCGTTTTGTCCTGCTAACACAGGACCTGTTCCTTCCTCCGCATTCTCAAACATAGAGCGGAATTTGTATATCTCATAAATCCTTCCCTTCTCCCCTACTCTTTTTTGTCTGTAT
>CAYSEE010000167.1:0-1095 GCA_964429955.1 uncultured Clostridia bacterium
ATCCTTCTCCCTCTAAGGCAAGGTCAAAGATATTGCCTGTATGGATAAGTCTTCCCTGGGAAAAATCAATAAAGGCGTCCCTTAACCTGACCTCTCCTTCATCTTGATTTATCTTCCTCTGTAATATCCTGGAGAAAGACTCATAAAGGGGGACATCCCTTTTAAAGCCTGTAGTGGGAATGTTGGCTAAATTGTTAGCTATTATCTCCTGAGCCTGAAGAGCAGTCAATACTCCTGAAGCTGCACTATATAATCCTCTAATCATATCTACTCCTTTTTTCTTGGTCACCCCTACCTACAAAGAGAACTCTTATTCGAGTAGGGGAGGTTTTAGCCTTCCTTTTCCTTGTAACTTTTAAAGCAAAATTTTTGCCAGGTTATTCTTATACATTTTCAAAGAGCGACTAAAGTCGCCTCCTCGCCGTTAAACATCAGCTACCCCCCATTAATCTACCTTTTACTCTTTACTAATTTAGGGAAAGTTTTTCCTGGGTGGGAAAAAAGGTAAGCAAGAAGTTTTCTAAGAGTTTTTCTATGGTGTTTATATGTTATCCCTTAATATCCTTTCGATGGTCTTCTCTACGATTTCATCGGACCAATATTCGCCTCTTTCCATCTTACCCATTGCCTCCTGCACCTTACCCTCTCGCACATCGGGCATATTCTTCACCATTTCCACGTAATGAGCTAACCTCTTGGCTTCCGAAGATATAATTAGCTCGTCTTTTCTTTCCTCCTCCGGTAGCTTGCGCAATTTCTCTATTGCCTGTTGTATTTCCCGACGAAGGGGTTTTGGGACATTTCCTATTCCCTCTATCTCCATAGTTTCCACCTCCTTTCCTATTTTTTAAGTATAGATTAAATTATATTTCCCTTTTGTCAAACTCACCGAATAATTACGGCATCATCTCATCACTACCCGGATAATTCCCTTTTTAAAACTTCTTTGGCAGAACTCTCTTCGGTTCAATTTTACTTAACATTATCGGAATTATGGAGAATTTCTTTAATTTTAAACGGGAAAAATTTGACGGATTCTTTAAAAATCATTATCATAACATCAATATGTGATTATAAATTGAGAAGAGAGGAAGT
>CAYSEE010000167.1:1105-2386 GCA_964429955.1 uncultured Clostridia bacterium
GTGAAAGGGAGAGTAAGATGAAAAGGAAAGTGGCTGTGGCTATGAGCGGAGGAGTGGATTCATCAGTTTGCGCTGCTTTGCTTAAGGAAAAAGGTTACGAGGTCATCGGCGTAACTATGCAAATTTGGCCAGGGGATAAGGAGAAGGGCCGACTTGATAGACATTACACTATTAATGTAATAGATGCTGCGAAAAGGATAGCTGATGAGTTAGGAATTCCTCATTATGTGCTTAACCTCAGAGACGTCTTTGAAAAATACGTCACAGCTAATTTTTGTGATGAATATAGAAAGGGGGAAACTCCTAATCCCTGTATAAGATGCAATAAATATATAAAGTTCGGTGCCTTATTAAAAATGGCAAATCAGTTAGGTGCTGATTATCTTGCCACAGGCCATTATGCTAAAATAGAGTATAATGGGAAGACCGGAGAGTATTTGCTTAAGAAGGGAGCCGATCTGGATAAGGATCAATCTTATTTTCTCTATACGATGTCTCAATCTCAGCTTAAAAATATCCTGATGCCTCTCGGGGATTATACCAAAGATGAGGTAAGAGCTATGGCCAGAGATTTTAATCTACCGATAGTGGATAGAGAGGAAAGTCAGGAGATCTGTTTTATCCCTACGGGTGGATATCCCGAATTTCTTAAGAGATGTATGCCTGAAGCATTTAAGCCGGGTCCTATACTAAATACAAAGGGAGAGATCTTAGGAGAACATAAGGGAGTTTTGTTTTATACTATTGGTCAACGCAGGGGATTGGGCATCTCATCTAAAACCCCTTTATATGTCGTTGCCATCGATGGAGAAAAGAATGCGGTGATCGTGGGCACTGAAGATGAGCTTTACAGCGATGAGCTGAAGGCCTCCGAGGTAAACTACATAACCACAGAGGGACTAAAAAAGCCTGCAAGGTTAAGGGTGAGGATAAGGTATCGACATAAAGAGGCTGAGGCAATGGTCTATCCTACGACAAAGAACGAGGTCCGCATAAAGTTTGCTCAACCACAGAGGGCGATTACCCCTGGTCAGGCGGCGGTATTTTATGATGGGAATATTGTGGTAGGAGGTGGGGTAATAAGAAGATCTACTCAGAAAAGTCCCAGAAGATACCTTGCTATCTCGAAATAGATTAGCAGGGAGGTAATGTCCACCACGGTGGTAATTAAGGGCCCGGAAACTATGGCCGGATCAGCTCCTAAACGTTTACAGATAAGAGGTAGAATTGACCCCAAACAGGTGGAAACGGTCACCGTGGCGAGCATACTTATCCCAACTG
>CAYSEE010000168.1:0-2187 GCA_964429955.1 uncultured Clostridia bacterium
TCCTTCAGGCGAACACGGGCGGTTTGATCGTGGTGGGAGATACACAAAAGGTGATCAACGCTATTGACGGGGGTTTTAAAGTGGACTGCCATCTCACTCCCACTGCCCTGGCCGAATTAGCCAAGATGGACGGAGCTATCATCATATCCGGAGATATAAAAAGAATTCTGTATGCTAATACTCAGTTAGTTCCTGATTACCTTATCCCCACCACTGAGAGAGGAACTCGTCATCGAGCGGCTGAGCGAATGGCTAAACAAACAGGATGCCCGGTTATAGCCATTTCTCAATCTCGCCGTATAATCAGCTTATATCAGGGAGAAATGAAATACGTCTTAAAGAATACAGCTGAACTCATAAGCAGGGCTACTCAGGCCCTGCAGACTTTGGAAAGATATCGGATAGCTTTTGATGAAATTTTATCGGAATTAGAAGTTTTGGAATTTCAAGACGAAGTAAGATTATATAATGTAATAAAGATCCTCCAAAGAGGTCAGATGATAAAGAGGATAAATGAAGAGATAAATCGATATATTATAGAATTGGGAGAGGAAGGACGTTTGATAGAAATGCAACTGAAGGAGATAATAGGAAATATTCTGTCGGAAAACGATCAGATAATACGGGATTATGCTAAGGAGGATTATGAAAAGGTTATTTCGGGATTAAAGAGGATGAGCGCAGATGAGATCTTAGAGCCGATTAATATTATGCGTATTCTTGGCTATGAAGCAAAAATTGAAAGCTTGGATTTGTCCGTTTTCCCCCGGGGATATAGGATTTTATCTAAAATTCCTCGTCTGCCCTCGGTAGTGGTAAAGAATGTAGTAAAATCCTTAGGTGACCTGCCCAACATCATGAAGGCTACCGCCTTGAATTTAACCGAGATTGATGAAGTGGGAGAAAAAAGAGCAAAGTTTATCAAACAGGAATTGGAACGCTTAAAGGATAAAATTTTAACAAGAAAATAAGGAGAAAATTTATGAAAATAGAGCAAATTAGGATACGTATATTGTTTGTTATATTAGTGGGTACAGTGTGTTACGGAATAGCGCTTAATTTAGGCTCCAACCCATGGATACCTACCTTGATAGGGGGATGGATAGCTACAATAATACTAATTGCTGAGTCGGGGCTTTCACGTATCTCCATAAGGAAATTGATGGTAGGAGGAGCGGGTTTAGGAATAGGAATTATTCTTGCTAATCTCATAGTTTATCCCATTTTGTTAATTCCTTTTCTAAAGCTCTTTGCCCCCTACACCGTCCTATTGTTCAATGTGATATTTGCAAGCTTAGGATTGACCGTAGCTCTTAAAAGAGAGGAGGAGATACTCACCTTCTTCTCTCGTCTTACCGGTAAGGAGATGGGAGGAGAGGAAAGCGGGTATAAGATCCTGGACACATCGGTGATAATTGATGGAAGAATAGCCGATCTTTGCGAAACCGGCTTCATAGAAGGAACTTTAGTCATTCCAAACTTCGTGCTTAGAGAACTTCAGCAAATTGCTGATTCTCCTTCTGCTACCAAACGAGCTCGAGGGAAAAGAGGCTTGGATATGGTAAATAAACTTCAAGTTCAGGAGACCATCCCTGTGAAAATTGTAGATAAAGATTTTCCCGAGGTTGCCGAAGTAGATGGTAAATTAATCCAACTGGCCAAGCTAATGGAGGGAAAAATAGTTACCAATGATCATAATCTAAAAAGAGTGGCCAAAATTCAAAAGGTAAAGGTCTTGAATATAAACGAGATAGCTACCGCCCTTAAACCCATTCTCTTGCCAGGGGAGAGTCTGAAAATTAACATCCTTAAGGAGGGAGAGAACCCCAATCAAGGAGTGGCCTATCTTGAGGATGGAACTATGGTAGTAGTGGAGGGAGGAAAAAAATATATCGGCAAAGAGATAGATGTTTTGGTTACCTCGGTTCTTCAGACCACTACCGGGAAGATGATATTTGCTGAAGTAAAGGAGGAGACAAAAAAAGAAAGAAAGAGGAAAAATAAGGGAGGACAAATGAAGTGAAGGTTGAGGTTGTTATCGTAGCCGCGGGAAGAGGAAAAAGATTTCCAGAAAGCGGGCTTAAACAGTTTTATCCTCTTCGGGGAAAACCCATCCTTTGTTGGACAGTAGCTAAATTTGAGGAGTGCAGGTTGGTAGATAGAATTATTCTCACTGTCCCCCCTGGC
>CAYSEE010000169.1:0-2161 GCA_964429955.1 uncultured Clostridia bacterium
AAGCTTTCTCCTCTACCCAGAAAAAATATTGATACAGGAATGGGGTTGGAGAGAGTAACCTCTGTGGTACAGGGAGCAGGTGATGATTATCAAACTGACCTGTTCACCTCGCTTCTTGGTTGGTTAAAAGACCTTTCTCTTTCAAAAAGAGCGGAGGAAAAGTTCTTTCGGATAATCTGCGATCACCTGCGTGCCCTCACCTTTCTTCTGGGGGAGGGGATCCTACCTTCTAACACAGGAAGAGGATATGTGGTGAGGAGGATCCTTCGACGGGCCTCTCGCTACGGAAGAAAGATAGGTTTGGAGGATCCATTTTTGTATAAAGGAGTTCCCGTGGTGATAAAGACAATGGAAGAGCCTTATCCCCATCTTAAAAAAGTGAGAGGGGAAATAGTTAAGATAATCAAGGGGGAGGAGGAAAGTTTTCAAAGCACTCTGATCAGGGGAATGGGAATTTTGGAAAGGATCATAGACGATTTAAGGCAAAGAGGGGAGAAGCTAATTTCTTCTCGAGATGTTTTTAAACTATACGACACCTACGGTTTTCCTTTAGATCTTACAGAGGAAATAGCCACAGAGGAAGGACTGAAAATAGATACACAGAGTGTCGAGAAATTACTAAATGAGCAAAAGAGGTGGAGTAGAGAGGATTTTAAGGAAAAAAAGAGGAGCATTGTGGGAACCAGGATAAAAGCTCAAATTTCCTCCTTAAAACAATGTGTAGGGAAAGTGGAATTTAAAGGATATGAAACCCTAAGGTTAAAAACATCTCTCGTGGGAATTGTTAAGGAAGGAGTTTTGGTGGACGAAATAAATGAGGAAGAGGAGGGACAGATCATTTTAGCCTCCACTCCTTTTTATCCAGAAGGAGGGGGTCAGGTAGGGGATAAAGGTAGAATATTCACCGTCGATAGTGAAGCTGATGTCTTGGATACCCAAGAAATGGATGAGGTGATCCTTCATCAGGTAAGAGTGCTGAAGGGAAAGCTCAGGAAGGACGATAAGGTAATGGCAGAGGTTGATGCGCAAAGGAGAAAGGCCATTTCCCGTGCTCATACATCTACTCATCTTCTCCAGGCAACTTTGCGGAAAATTTTAGGAAAGGGGGTTAAGCAAAGTGGCTCTTTGGTCGAGGAAGATAGACTTCGCTTTGATTTTACACATCCTTTTCCTCTAAGCGGAAAGGAAATTGAGAAGGTATCTCTTTTACTTAACGAGAAGATAAGGGAAGATCTTCCCATAACGGTGGAGGAAACTACTCTGGAGGAAGCTTCCAAGAGAGGAGCTATAGCTCTTTTTGAGGAAAGATATGGAGAAAAAGTGCGAGTGGTAAGTATAGGAGACTTCAGTCGGGAGGTCTGTGGAGGAACTCATCTTTGTAGGAGTGGGGAGATTGGACTGGTAAAGGTGATAAGCGAGGAAGGAATTGCTTCTGGGGTAAGAAGGATAGAAGCTTTGGTAGGAGAGAAGGCATTAGAGTGGTCAGAGAAGAGGGAAAAACTGTTAAGGAAGATAATCTCTAAGTTAAGAACTTCAGATGATAAAGTTTTATCCCTCATAGAGGAAAGGGAGAGGAAGCTAAGGGATAAGGAAAAAGAGTTAAAGAAGTGGCAGAGGAGATTATTGGATTTAAGTACAGAAAAGTTGATAAAGCAAGCTCTCTGTTTGGGAAGAATAAAGATAGTAAAGGGAAAATGGGAAGGTATATCTTCGGAGATACTCAGAGAATTAGCTGAGAAGATGAGAGATAAGTTAAAAGAAGGGATAGTGGTATTAGCTTCGGTAGGTCAGGGCAAAGTTTTTTTAGCTGCTGCCTCCACCCAAGAGAATTTACCCGCCAACCAAATATTAAAGGAGGTAGCGCGCCTTGGCGGTGGGAGCGCGGGAGGAAGATGGGACTTCGCCCAGGGGGGGACCTCTCAGCCCTCAAGGGTGGATCAAGCCTTGGAAAAATTACCTGCCATTGTGAAAAATTTTGTAAGCCAATCTTAATTAAACTCTTTTCCTGTGTTTTATTTTTCTCTCGAAATGTCTCCTTGGCACCTTTTCCTCGTGGAGGAGAATAAGGGAACAAACTGGGATTCGTTGACATTTTCCCGAAATAGGATATAATATAATCCAACCGAGAAAGGCAAACCATTCGAAAGAATGGGACGCAAAG
>CAYSEE010000170.1:0-2019 GCA_964429955.1 uncultured Clostridia bacterium
TGCGTTCGAAGTTGAAAATTAGACCAAGATTTAGCGTTTTCATTATTGCTTTTGGATAAGTGACATTTTGAGACAGACGCTTTTTTCTTGCGGTTCGGTAACTTCTCACCTTTCACGTCTTATACTCTGCCGTTGTGAAACAGCCTCAGTGGTCGGTTTCCATAAATTTTAATAGGTTGCCAAGCCCAGGTTAAACATAATAAAGGAGAGACAAATTGAGGATAGCGATCATTTTTCCGAGCGAGTCGAGAAATATGGAGGCAATTGCCGGGGCGATTTCCTCAAGTAGCAAAGATGCAGGGCACGAGGTTGAGCAAATAAAGGTGGGCAGAGGAGTGAGAAGGAAAAGCCTGTTTCCCTACGATCTGGTCTATGTAGGTAGTCCTGTAATTGGCTTCTGGGGAGGAAAGTTTTCAGAAGGGCTCGCCTCCTACATAAGTGAATGTAGCGGATTAGAAGGGAGAAAGGTGGCCGTCTTTGTCACCCCTAAGTTGTTTGGAGTAACTAAGGCCATAAGAAGGTTGATGGCCTTGCTGGAGAGTAAGGGCTCTATAATTATCGATTTCAGGAGAATTAAGAATCTGTCAGAGGCCAAGAAGTTTGGCAAGAGATTATCCCGTATAACCCCTTAACCTGCTTAACCCATTTTTTAATTGAGACGGCAAAATCCTGCTGTGCCCATTTATTTGTAGTGGTCGAGCTTGCTTGACTGGTTTATGTAGTTCAGGCCTTTAGGCCTGATGAAACGTAGCGCAAGCCTTTAGGCTTGCCAGATACAGCGCAGGTCGCAAGATTTACCATGATAGGCAGACCTAAAGGTCTGCACTACGATAATTGCAGTGGTTGAGCTTGCTCGACTTAATGTAGTTCAAGGAAAAATTTCAATGACTCACAAAAGAACAACCCTCGGTGAGCTAAGGGAGATGATCGAGAAATATAAGGATTATTTATTGGATGCAGAGCATCTTGAGGGTAAGGTTTTGGAAATGCTCACCTTGAGGGATGAAATTGAAGAGCTTCTACATAGATTGGAGAAAAAGGGAACGGAGCTTTCTGCAGAGAGAACAAGGCTTGAAAGCCTCGATCATATAGGAAGAAAAAAGGCAAAGATAATACTTAGACACCTAAGGGCCTGCGTCGACCTTACCCCTTACCGAGAAGAGAGAAATATTCCCACCTCTCACTGGTGGTGGTATCTGGATGACTTAATTAAAGAGAAAAAGTTTGGTGTTGCCAGGAAGTGGCTCGTAAGGGGAGGGATAGCTGCTATAGCTCTTGTTTGTGCTTATGTCGTGTTGACAAGGATTATCCCCAAACCCGAGCCAGCTGTTCTCCTTCAGGAGGAAGCAAGCAAGCTTTACGAGGAAGGCAAGATAGATGAGGCTATCGCTATTTATAAAAAGGCCTTGCGAATGAGCCCTAAGGATAGCTCTATTTATCTTATGTTAGGGGTTCTTTACGAAGACAAGGAATTATCTGATGAGGCGAACTATTACTTTGACCGGGCTAAAAAGCTGTTTCCTAAGGAGATAGCTTTTTACAACCGGAGGGGAATGATTTATTTCCAGAAGGGCAAGCTGGATAAGGCAACATCCGACGCCAAAGAGGCTTTGAAGATAGATCCCGATAGTGCCACTGCTCACTTTTTGTTGGGAAGCATTTATGAAGTTCAGGAAAAGATAGCTGAGGCCATCTCCGAATATCAGATAGTCTCCAATTTGGATACCGATCCTAAGCTTACCGTAATGGCACGTGTTAAAATGGGAATGCTTATACAAAGAGCCGTAACACCTCCATCTCGCTAAGCTGGATAAGGCGTCTGGGAGGGACCAGGTTCATCCCTGGAGAGGTTAGGATAATCGCCGTTACCAATAAGGATTTAGAAAAACTCGTTGAGGAGGGAAAATTTAGGAAGTATCTGCGGAGGGAGGGCATAAGTGAAAGATAACAAACCTTTAATTGGCATAACCATGGGAGATCCCACAGGGATAGGACCAGAGGTAGCAGTTAAGGCTCTGA
>CAYSEE010000171.1:0-1983 GCA_964429955.1 uncultured Clostridia bacterium
CCAGGGTATCGGCGGTCTCCCCTGACTGAGAAATAGCTATTACCAAAGTATCTCCGCCGGCTACAGGATTGCGGTATCTAAACTCTGAGGAAAGATCGACCTCCGTGCGAAGGCGAAGATGCTTTTCAAAGAGGTATTTACCCACTAAGCCAGCATGCCAGGAGGTGCCGCATGCCTGAATGATAACGTTGTTTATTCTTGATAGCTTCTCATCGCTTAAACCTATACTCTCAAAATATAGAGTTTTCTTGTCCTCAGAGATTCTGCGTTGAAGCACGTCACGAGCAATGCGAGGTTGTTCATAAATCTCCTTAAGCATAAAATGTTCGTATCCATCTTTTTGGGGACCTTTCGAAGTTATCCATTTCAATTTTTTAACTTTCTTCTTTACCAGCTTACCAGTTTTGTCAAAAACCCTTACCTTATCTCTGGTTATCACTCCCGTTTGTCCATTTTCTAAAAATATAATATTTGAGGTAAGGGCCGATATGGCCGAGACATCGGAAGCTATGAAGTTTTCGTCCTTTCCCATTCCAATTACTAAAGGACTATCCCGTTTGGCTACCACTATCTTATCTGGCTCGCTTCTGCTTATTATAGCCAAAGCATAGCTTCCCTTAAGTTTTTTTATAGCCTTCTGGGTTGCCCTCAAGAGGCCCTTATCCAGGTACTTTTCTATCAGATGAGCGATAACCTCGGTGTCTGTGTCCGTCTTAAAAATATGACCTTCCCCGATTAACTTTTTCCGAAGCTCTAAGTAATTCTCAATAATTCCATTGTGCACTATGGCTAAACTTTTCTTACAATCTATATGAGGATGAGCGTTCTTTGTAGTAGGTTTTCCATGAGTAGCCCAACGAGTGTGTCCAATCCCTAACTCTCCCCCTAAGGACTTTTCCTTTAATTTTTCCTTTAAAAGTTGGATCTTGCCGGCCTGTTTTCTTATCTTAAGTCTTCCCTTATTTAAGGTGGCAATGCCTGCGGAGTCGTATCCCCTGTATTCCAACCTTTCCAGCCCTGCGATAAGCAAAGAGTCCACAAATTTATTGCCTACATAGCCCACAATTCCACACATTTTTAATCCTTTCTTGTTCTTTAAATTCTCATGTTAACTCCCCGTCCCTTAAGATATCTTTTTGCCTCTTTGACCGTGTACTTTTTATAGTGAAATATCGAGGCGGCAAGGGCAGCGCTGGCTCCCCCCCGAGTAAAGACCTCGTAAAGGTCCTCCAAAGTTCCCGCTCCACCAGAGGCTATTACGGGAATATTAACCAAGTCAGAAACTAACCTGGTCAGCTCAATATCATAGCCTTCTTCAGTTCCATCTCTGTCCATACTTGTTAGCAAGATCTCCCCTGCTCCAAGATCTTCCACCCTTTTCGCCCATTCCAGAGCATCTATCCCTGTAGGAGTTCTACCCCCATAAATATAAACCTCCCAGGAGTTTCCATCTCTTTTTGCGTCTATGGCTACCACAATGCACTGGCTTCCAAACCTCTTAGCTGCTTCTTCCACAAAATATGGATTCTTTACCGCGGCAGTATTTATGGAAACTTTATCAGCGCCGGCTTTTAAAAGAAGGCGAATGTCATCAAGACTCTTTATTCCTCCTCCCACGGTAATAGGCATAAATACCTCTTCAGCTGTTTTCTTAACCACTTCAAGAATGATCCCCCGTCTCTCGCAGGAGGCGGTAATATCCAAAAAGGTTAACTCATCTGCCTCTTGTTCCTCGTAAATTTTGGCATTCTCCACCGGATCTCCGGCATCCCTTAATTTGACAAAATTTATCCCCTTAACCACTCGGCCATCTTTGACATCCAGACAGGGAATTATCCTTTTAGTTAGCATTTTTCAAAACTAAATCTCCAAAATTTCTTAAAATTCTAAGTCCCAACTTTTGACTTTTCTCAGGATGAAATTGGCAGGCGAAGACATTATCCCTCCATATGCTGGAGGTAAACTCAATCCCATAGTTAGTGG
>CAYSEE010000172.1:0-1979 GCA_964429955.1 uncultured Clostridia bacterium
TTCATAGCACCTTATATGAACCGACGCGGTGGCATTACATTACTTCATCCGAGGAGGCGGAGTTAAATTTTTCCTTGACGGAAAAGGAGATATGTTTTTTTGCTCATTCTCATCAAGCAGTGATCTATTTTAAACATCGCGATGCACACTGTAGGGAATTTTTCCTCCCTGGAGGAGGAAAGATGCTCATGGAAAGAGGTTACCGCTATCTAATTAACCCTGGCAGTGTGGGTCAGCCCAGAGATGGAAATCCACAGGCATCCTTTGGAATATATGACACAAAGTCAAGAACATTGCAAATAAGGCGATGTGATTACGAGATAAGTAGAGCAAGGGAAAAGATATTAAAGGCAGGCTTGCCCCACTTTTTATCTGAACGTTTGTTGTATGGAATTTAATTTGTTTTAAGGGTTGTGGCTACCTCTGCCAGAGCGACTAAAGTGTGAGAGCTTTGTTTAATTATTGGAAACTATGAACTAACAACTATATGAAGGGAGGGAGGTTAAAATGGGGGGATTTGAAGAATTGGGTAAGAAATTAGATGATTTAATGGAAAGAGTTAAAGATGCTACACAGGAAGGTGCGGAGAAGACGACAAAAGAAGCTAAGGAATGGGGTATGAAGTTATCTGAGTTAGGAGAGGTGATCAAAAAAACCACTCAGGAGGGGATAGAGAAGTTTGCCACAGGAACTAAGGAGTTAGCCCAGATTAGCCGGTTAAGATCACAGATTCGCGAGCTTAAGGCGAGGATAGCTGATAAGTTTAAACAAATGGGAGAAGAGGCTTATGAGCTATTTTTAAAAGAAGGCCTTGAAGACGAGAGACTTAAAAAGCTGGGAGATGAGATCACCAAGTTAAAGAAGGACATACAGATAAAAGAGGACCAAATTAACAGGTTAAGGGAGAGGAAGGAAAAGTAAGGTAAGGAAATTGGAGAAAATTGTTCTTTACAGCGATGGCGCTTCTTCGGGAAATCCAGGAAAAGCGGGGATAGGGGTGGTTATTTACGATGAGGATAAAAAACTGATCGGGAAGGTAAGCGAGTTTATCGGTGTTACTACCAATAATGTAGCTGAGTATATGGCACTTATTTATGGCCTGGAAGAAGCTCTTTATCTCAAAGCAAGAAAAGTAAAATGCTTTTTAGATAGCGAGCTTTTGGTAAGACAGTTAGGGGGAAGTTATAAAGTCCGAGATGAGAGATTAAAGCTTTTTTACAAGCAGGTAAAGCATTTAGAACATTTCTTTGACAAGGTAAGCTTTAGCTATATTCCCAGGGAAAAGAATAGGGAAGCAGATAGATTAGCCAAGGAAGCAGCTAAAGGAAAGAGGGAGTGAGGCGGTCGCGGAATTGCCCTACGGGGGGCATTCTGAGGAAAGTCCGGGCTCCTCAAAAAGGATACTGGGTAACCCCCAGGAAGGGTAACCTTACGGATAGCGTCACAGAAACTAAACCGCCGCAGGAATCAAATAGTATTTGACTCCTGGAAGCCTAAAAAATTCCCCCTGGTCTTTGACCAGGCTTCCAATAGTCCTTCGGGCTATTGCGGTAAGGGTGCAAAGGTGGGGTAAGAGCCTACCAGCAGAGAAGCGATTCTCTGGCTGGACAAGCCCTATCCGGAGCAAGGCCAAATAGGAGGGTTTAACCCTCGGGTAGGCCGCTGGAGGCCTGAGGAAACTCAGGTCCTAGATAAATGATCGCCACCGGAAGGGGAGTAATTTCCTTTCGGCAACAGAACCCGGCTTACACTTCCCTCTTTCCTAATCATTCCTCTCCCATAAAGGGTGGAGGAGTAGAAGAAGATTGGACTGCTCTATCTTATGGTATCGGAATTTCAATAATAAATTTCTTTGGACTATATTAACCAACACTTATGTGAACGAGAAATTAATAAAGGGGGAGCAGCGAAGCGTTGAGGGGGAAATGCGAAGCATGTCCCCCTCAATATGTTCAGAGACGAGGAAAGGAGCAAGTGAA
>CAYSEE010000173.1:0-1948 GCA_964429955.1 uncultured Clostridia bacterium
CCCTTAAGGGAAGTGATGAGGGAAGTAGGCAGGGATGCCTGTCGTTTCTTCTTTCTCTCTCGCACTTGTGACTCTCATCTGGATTTTGACCTGGAGCTGGCAAAGAGGCAAACTCCTGAAAATCCCGTCTTTTATATTCAATATGCGCATGCCCGCATCTGTAGTATTTTGAGAAAAGCCGAGAGAGAAGGGGTTCGGGTGCACAAACCGGATGAGGCACAGTTGAATTTATTAGCTACCCCTGAAGAAAGAAAGCTAATGAAGCAGTTAGCTCTCTTGCCTGACCAGATAAAAGAGGCAGCAGAGAGTTTGGAGCCCCATCGTCTTACTACCTTTTTAAAGGAAATGTCCGCTCTATTTCATCAGTTTTATACCCAACATAGGGTGATAAATGAGAATAAGGAGCTAACCTCTGCCCGCCTCTCCTTGATCAAAGCGGTGAGAATTGCCATAGAGGACGTTCTTGATTTGTTAGGGATTTCTGCTCCCCACGAGATGTAGTTTCTTCATCTAAGTTAACCTTGGAATTGTTCGATGGACGAGTTAATGAATTTAATGGTTTGCCGAAATTGGATATTAAAAAGGTTAAAATAAGAAGATATAAACCGAGCGATAGGCAGGAGATTAGAGATATTTGTTGTGATACAGGCTTTTTGGGAGAACCCATCGATTCTATCTTTAGCGATAGGGAATTATTTGCAGATTTATTTACCAGCTATTATACCGATAAAGAACCTAAATCAGCGTTTGTCGCTGAGTGTGGAGGGGAGGTGATAGGTTATCTTCTTGGCTGCAAGAATGGCAAAAAGTTCAAAAGGTTTATAACTTATATAATGCTTGTTAATCTGCCCAGGCTCATCTGGAGATATTTTATTTATTACGATAGAAAAGATAGAAAATATGTGAAATGGATGCTGTTTAGAAGTTTAAGGGAAATTCCAGAAATACCCAAGAACAGTGCGCACCTACATTTCAACTTAAAAAAGAATTATAGAGGCAGAGGTATAGGGAAAGGCTTACTTGACGTATTTTTCGAATATTTGAGACAAAATAGCATAAATAAAGTTTACGGAGGGGTTTTTTCTTTTGAGGGGAAAAGGACAGAAAAACTATATAAGAAATTGGGATTCAAGATTTATGATAAGAGAAGGACAACCGTCTGGAAGGATGTGATTGACAAGAAGGTATATCTATTACGTATTGTAAAGGAATTATAAACCAGGAAAATGGCGGACAAAATAGAGAAGAGGAAATATCTTGTAGTTTCAGTGCACGATGTAACTCCGGCATTTGACTCTGAGGTAAGGGAAATAGTGGATGAGCTAAGGATTCAGGAAGTTGATAAAAAAAACATTTTAGTTATCCCCAACTATCATAGTAAATATAATATCTTGAAAAGTGATAGATTTTCAGGCTGGCTTCATTCCTTAAAAGAGAAGGGAGACGAAATCATCCTTCATGGATATGAGCATATCTCCAGAAATAGAAAGTATAGTTCTTTTTATGGTTATATAATGGGGGAATGGGTTGCTCAAGGTTGTGCAGAATTTCAAAACATTAGCTATGAGGAGACGAAGGATAGAGTTGAAAGGGGAAGGAAAATTTTAAATTGTATTGGGCTAATCTGCACCGGGTTTGTGCCTCCGGGATGGATGATGAGTAAGGAGGCAAATAAAGCAGTTATGGATAAGGGTTTTAGATATACAACCTTTACGAAAATCCTCAGAGATTACCAAAACAACATTGATATAAGATCCGAGGTAGTTAGATTTATTCCGCGGATTAGAGCTATAAATTTTCTGAAAAAAATGTATAATCTCTATCTCCTGAAGGAAAATCTTGTGCATAAAAAATTGGCAAGGGTGGCCATTCATCCACAGGATCTAAGATTTAAAAGGGCATTTGAATATCTATTAAAAATTATAAAAGAATTGAGGGAAGAAAGGAC
>CAYSEE010000174.1:0-1941 GCA_964429955.1 uncultured Clostridia bacterium
GTTTTAGCCCTGTACGGGTTAAAACAACCGAAGGAGCTTGATGAGAGCTGGAGGCTCAGAGCGGAGGAACTGTTGCCCATATCTGATAAGGGCTTGGTGGAGCTAACATTTAGAGGGGGGAATAATAAAAAATATCGTATATGCCGTGAATTTTCCCGGGAATCCTCAGCCAACAGATCCAAGGTCAAGTTCTACGAGGAAGTTAAGGGGGAATGGAGACAGTCACTTGTCAAAAGGGATAGCGAGATAAAAAGCTTATTAGAGGAGGAAGGAGGCATAACTCCCGGCCTTTTAAGCGTGGTTATGTCAAATGAGCAAAGCTTGATCGGGGCGATATCCTATGATGAGAGTTTGCAGGCCAATGTCTGGGAAGGATGGAGATGGAGAGCTGAGATAATAAGGGATAACATCAGAAAGGCAAGGGATAAATGTGTCAGAGAGACAAATAATTTAAAGGAGGAGGTAGAAAGCTTTGCGAACACCTTAAGGTCCATTATGCAAAATTGGACTGTGAAGGGAATTTTTTCTCCAAATGAGGTGAAATCCGGGATAGATAGCTTTATCCTCGAGGACAAGCTCAAGGTTATAAAAAGTCAAATAAAGGGACTAACGGATAAAATTGACCGCTATTCTATATTTTTTGAGGAGTTAATCAGGCAGGACAATTTGGAAGATGATGAGGTCGTGAGGAATCTTATAGGGATTTTCGAGAGGGAAGCCGAATTCCTGGATGAAAAGGAAGAAGTTAAAAGTCTAAGGGTAAAGTGTGAGCGCTACTTAAAGCTTTTATCTGGTGTTTTATCTGAAGGCGGGAAAGAGGGAATCCAGGATAAGATCAGGGAATTAGAGGATGAGGAAAAGAAATTAAAGGCGGCAAGAGGGATAAGAAAAAGAAAGAAACAACCGATAAAAGCAGAGTGTGAGATTTATCCCCCGGAGGAGGGGACAAATTTAATCGTCCAGATTCCGGATAAGGTTGCAGCGGGCTTTAAATACGAGGAAATCAGCGGTGGGGCAGTGGCAGTGCCTTATGATGAGGAGAAGGAAAAACAGATAACGGATAGAAAGAAAGAACTTGAGGATTTGATAAGGGAATTTGAGACAGAAAGGGATAGTGTGAAGAGGGCGAAGGATACGCTGAGGGGTAGAATAGGGGGGAAAAGAAACAGATTAATGGAGAGGTTAACGAGGTTAAGAGAACAAAGGACTGTTTTGGAGGTAGACAAGGAAAGATACTTAGAGACCTCTCGTCGGATAGAGGAAAACAGGAAAGTAGTTAAGAAATTGAATATGGCAAAAAAATATTTTGGCAAACTTTACGATGCGTTGAGCGAGGAGGAGAGCTTAAGAAGAATAAGAAAGGAGACGGTTGCCTTTATTAATCGGATATACGAGAAAACATATGGATGGGATATAAGCGCGGATTTGGAGGGAGAGGAAGGAAGGGAAAGGATAGTCATTAAAGACATCTACGGCAACATCAGAAGTCATCCCTCAGGCTCAGAGATACATATTATGGGTCTTGCCTGGAGGTGGATGGTGGCAAGGGGTTTTGATCTTCCCTTAGTGCTGGATGAACTGGATTCTCTTTTGGATGAGGAGAACTTCGAGAGGACGAGGAAACTTATAGAGGAGGAGATGGACAGGCAGACAGTGATCTTGACATTAAAGAAGGGATTGGCCAACCTGCCAGGCAGAGTGTATAAGGTGGTGAGAGAGGAAGGCGTATCCACGTTGGTGCCCGTTTAATCTTTATCGTTTTTCTTTTATGTAGAGGACAGGATAGTACTGCTTCAAGGGTCTTTTTCTCCAGGCTTCTATCTCCTCTTCCAGGACAAAGGTAGAGTCTACTTATTCCAGCAAAAGATGAGCGAGTCCCGTATAGGTTCTCCAAGAATTTTGAGATATCTCTTGTGCTAAGTCCTCCTCTATACATGGCGA
>CAYSEE010000175.1:0-1937 GCA_964429955.1 uncultured Clostridia bacterium
TAACAATACAAAAAATTATTGAAATTCCTACACCTTAAAATACTCTTTTCTCAAAGGCTCAGCATCGTAATAAAGATTTTCTTTCATTGATTCAAATTCTATTTTTGTCCTGAGATCCCGAGCGTAAAGACATCTACCCTCTTTAAAAACTCGGTGAATTAGAGTAAGAGGAGCCCAGTACGCCTGCGGTAGGTGAAACTTTTATCGCTCATCAACTCCTCAAATCCTGACTCATTCAGACCGAGAGGTATCGAAGCGAGGGCCTTGAGGATGAATGTAATCCAAAGAAATTTATTGAAATTCCTGGTTAGCTAACTTATCACCTCAAACATTCCGAAACCCTGGCAGTTCTTACTGCCAATGCCGGCATCGTAGCCAAGACGGATGAGCTCTGGATCTCCCTCCAGCTTATAGATCCCCATCCATCCCTTTATAAGGGTGTAAGAGCCATCTTTCGGAGTATACTTTACTATTTTCTCAGATTGCTTTGTCACCTTAACAGGGGCTATGACCAAAGCACCTGACCCGGGCATTTCTTTATAGAAAGCTCGATATTTTTTATTGAGGTTTCCTGTTATAAGCTTAGAAAATTCATCCTCAAAAGGAGAGTAATAATAGGTTTTCTTTTTCCCTTCTGGTGAGAAAAAGGTGCTGTAGACGGTTACTGGGGAGAGCATCTTTATAGTTACGCCATCAGTAATTGCCGGGGGAGGATGAACCTCGATGGAGGATACAAGGAAAGGCTGATTAAACAACTTAACCTCGGGGGATTTTAATAGATTTTCAGCAAATTGCTCGGCAAATTCGTCCACCGGTGAACTTACCTGAAAGCAAATGGTTCCGGTAAATGAAATTCTCTCAATAGAAAAGTCCACGCTAAATCTTCCGGAAAGGCGGGAAAAGGTAAAGAGCTTGAAAGTGCGTTTTTCAAGGAGAAAACCCTTATTATGAAGAAACTCGGCCAATTCCTTAGAGATGTGATTATATATAAAGCTTTCGAGGCCATAATTATAGTTAAGCGGAAAGATCGTGTTCTTTTGCCCAAGGGGATCAAGCATTATTTTTAGCCTCATTCCTTATCCCAATATTGCTCGTTATATATCCTGGATTTGGCAACCTATTAAATTTATCAAGCTCTCCGCCGAGGATGTTTTGGATAAGCGACCGTTCCAAAACACCGAGGAAAAGGAGCAACAATGAAAATGCCGAATCCAGGTTTATCTGCCAATTATAAAATTGGATCTACAAAGCAGGTGGTATTAACGCTATTTCTCCCGTAGACGTGCTCCTAATCTCTTTTTTAACAATTCTACAATATTTTGCTGAAATCTGTCCACCTCTTTATCCTTCAAGGTCCTATTTGGAGCCCGAAAAGTCAAAGAATAGGCAAGGCTTTTGTATCCCTGGGGAATAGACCCTCCTCGATAAAGATCAAAAAACTCAACCTTCTCCAGTATCCTCCCCCCACCTTCGAGGATAACTTTCTCAACCGTTTCCGCGGGAATATCTTCTTCAACGACCACCGCTAAATCTCGCCGAATAGAGGGAAATTTAGGCAAGGGCTTGAACTTCTTTTTCGGATCAGAGAGGGAAATAAGAGAGGAGAAGTCGAACTCAAAAAGATATGGAGGGAAAGAAAGCTTGTAGCTTTTGACAATTTCATCATCGATTCTGCCCAACATCCCTAAGTTTATCCCATCCTTCTTCACAGCTGCCCTCTGCTTGGCGGAGAGATAAGAACAATCACAGGAAATGAACTCCACTCCCCTCACATCCATCCCCTCCAGTAAGGCCTCCACTACGCCTTTCATTGAGAGGAAATCAAAGTCTTTCTCCACTACCAGTCCGGCTAAGGAAAGACGCTCCCGGAAGGAACCATTTTCCCTCCAGTAGATACCTCCTAATTCAAAAATTCGACACTCCTCTATGCCCTGATT
>CAYSEE010000176.1:0-1886 GCA_964429955.1 uncultured Clostridia bacterium
TTTAAGATGTTCATAAAATATGAAGACAATGGCTTAAGTATCACATATGAGTTAGAAAAGGGAGAATCTAATGACCAGACAAAGAATTCTCAGCGGAATGAGGCCAACGGGGAAACTTCATTTGGGAAATTACTTAGGGGCGCTTTCCAATTGGGTAAATCTACAGGATGAGTATGATTGTTTTTTTATGATTGCTGATTGGCATGCTCTTACCGATAGGACCGATACAAGAAAGATAGGACAAAATATAAAGGATGTCTTAATTGATTGGCTTTGTGCTGGTCTTGATCCCGAAAAATCCACCATTTTCCTCCAGTCTCATATGCCCGAGCACGCCGAGCTTCATCTTATCCTTTCTATGATTACCCCTCTTGGCTGGCTACAGCGTTGTCCCACTTATAAGGAAAAGCTTGCCTTAGGAGGAGAAAATAATTATGGGCTGCTGGGCTATCCGGTTTT
Organism: uncultured Clostridia bacterium; assembly: GCA_964429955.1. Classification (GTDB taxonomy): domain Bacteria; phylum Aerophobota; class Aerophobia; order Aerophobales; family B47-G16; genus CAYSEE01. The sequence goes on from CAYSEE010000176.1 coordinate 460, forward strand.
AATGACCTCTGATATTCTTATTTACAAAGCAGATAAAGTTCCCGTAGGTGAAGATCAACTTGCTCACCTAGAACTTTCTCGAGAGATAGTTAGACGTTTTAATTCCCTTTATGGAAGGGTTTTTCCTGAGCCTCAACCCCTTTTGTCCAGGACTACCAAGATTTTGGGCTTGGATGGTAGAAAGATGAGCAAATCCTATGAAAATTACATTGCCTTGTCCGATGAGCCCGATGTGATTAGAAAAAAAATTCAGAAGATGTTCACCGATCCTGAGAAAATTTACTTAGGAGACCCTGGCCATCCTGAAAGGTGTAATGTATATAATTATCATAAAATTTTTGGAGGACCCTTAGGGGAGGATTTGGAGAAGATTTCTCAGGATTGCAAAAAAGGAAAATTAGGATGTACTTCCTGTAAAGGGAGGTTATCCGCTGTCCTCATTGAAACCCTCGCTCCCTTCCGAGAGAAGAGAAAGGAGCTTGAAAAAGCTCCGGGTATTTTAGAGGGAATTTTAAAACAGGGAAGGGAAAAAGCGCATGAGGTGGCCAGCGCTACTTTAAGAGAAGTAAGAGAAGCGATGCAAATGCTATTTTGACAATTTTTCTTATTATATTAAATTAAAGTAAGGGCATTCTTCCGCCACCGAAATGTAGCGTTAAAGATCTATCAAGAGGTATAGGAATTTCAATAATTTATACTATTAGAGTTATCTTCAACAATTCCTTCGGAATGTAAAAAGTTCTTTAAGGGGGAGCAGCGAAGCGTTGAGGGGGCATTCCGAAGGAATCGGCGAAGCCCAATGCGAAGCATGTCCCCCTCAATATGTTCAGAGACGAGGAAAGGAGCAAGTGAATGGGGCAGTATAGCAAGTGGCTTGTCTTGTTCATAATAGGATTGGTCGCATTATCTGTTTGGGCCATTTATCCTCCTGGGGAGAAGATAAATCTGGGTTTGGATTTGAAGGGAGGAATGCATGTGGTGTTAGAGGCGGACACCAGTAAACTTCCTCCAGGGGAAACTGTCGAAGAAGCGGTAAATATAGCCTTAGAGATTATTCGCAATCGCGTGGATCAGTTTGGAGTGAAGGAGCCTACTATAGCTCGTCAGGGTAGTAATAGGATTGTGGTGGATCTTCCAGGGATAGAAGAGCCTCAAAGGGCCGTAGAGCTCATCGGAAAGACCGCCCTTCTGGAGTTCAAATTGTTGGATGAGAAGGGAGACATAAATAAAGCCCTTAAGGGAGAGGTACCTCCTGGAGATGAAATTCTCTATGATTCAAAAGGCGAGCCATATCTGTTAAAGAAGGAAGTTCTTTTGTCCGGCCGGACAATAAAGGACGCTCGCGTGGAAATAGGACAGTGGGGTCAGCCTTACGTGGCCCTGGACCTTAATGCTGAGGGAGCGGATAAATTTGCCCAGATTACAGG
>CAYSEE010000177.1:0-1862 GCA_964429955.1 uncultured Clostridia bacterium
GTTCTTATGGACCCTATCCCACGCGCTTCCCTCCCCACAGCGATTACCTTATTTAATAGCTTATAAGCATTTCCGCTGATCATAACGTTCTTAATCCTTCCCTTAATTTTCCCCCTCTCCACCTTATAGCCCAGATCGAGGTTTACGGAGAACTCACCGGTCAAATCGTTTCCCTGACCGCTTCCTATCACCTGGTCTACAATAATGCCTTCCTTTACGTCCTTTATCATCTCCTCAAAGGAGGTATTCCCCGGCTCCAGGATAAAGTTAGTGGTAGAAGGAGAGGGCAAGGAATCGTAACTTCTCGCTGCGTTAGCCGTGCTTTCAACTCTCATCAAGCCGGCTGTCTGTAGGTCATAAATAAAATCCTTCAGAACTCCTTCCCTGACTATCTCAGTTCGCCGCGAGACTACTCCCTCCCCATCGAGAGGAGATGTAGCTATACCAAAGGGAAATCGTCCGTCATCGACGATGTTTATGAGGGGAGAAAGAATGGGCTTTCCCATCTTGCCCATCAAGGGAGAGGTCTTTTTCTGCACCAACTTTCCATTGATTCCCTTCATTAGGGACTGAAGAAGCAGTGGCATTGCCTTGGAGGTAAAAATAGCCGGATAGGTGCCCGGCGAAATCCTGACCTCATTTCTGGCCAAATTTGCAAGTTTTATCAGCCTCTGTGCGAGCAAAGAAGAATAGCTTTTATATTCTCCTCCTCCTTCCTCCTCCTCTATTCCCAGAAAATTTCCCTCCTTGGCAAAGAAAGCGTAGAGAAAAAATAGGTAACCAGTTTTTTTATAGGATTCATCCAGTCCACTGGTGTTTAAAATTCTCACCTCTGTCTCTGCTTTTCTCACCTCGCCCTCGCACTCTAAGTAGGGAACCTCTTCAAGGACCAACTTTATCGCCTTTTCACCCTCCTCTATCATTTGTTCTATTTTCAAGGAGGAAAGAGAGGGATCAAAGCATTGAACGGGAGGGATTCTTTTCGGAGGGGGAAAATGAAAATGTGCCCTTTGCCCAAATTGAGCGGAATTCAGAGCCCTGTTTACCAAAGTGTAAGGATCGTTTAAATTATTGATACTGGAAAAGCCAATCTTTCCCCCTCTTATCACCCTTAATCCCGCACCTTCCTTGAAAAGGGAAGAGATGGATTTTAATCGATTGGCCTGAAACTTTACCGTAGTGGTTTCCTTTTTTACCCTGTAAACCTCAGCTTCCTCTGCTTTAGAGAGGGCTGCCTCCAGAATTTTCTCCACCTTATGCTCCTCCCACCACCACATCTCTTATTTTAAGATGTGGCCCTCCCGTAGAAACAGGCAGGGGAAATTGCTCGCCCTTACCGCAGCCTCCCGGTCCGCCGAAGAGAACAAGATCATCTCCTATGGCCTCAATATTGGATAGGGTAGTGAAAATATTGCCTGTAAGGTTAAAATCCCTTATCTTTTTAACCAATTTTCCTTTTTTGATGAGATAACCCTCCTCCGGAGAGAAGGTAAACATCTCCAGATTAGTTTGCCCTCCTCGAAAGCCCTTTGCGTAAATCCCCTCTTTCACATCGCTTATCATTTCCTCAAAGGAGACATCTCCTGGCTCTATATAAGTGTTGCTCATTCTAACTATGGGAGGGTAGCTGTAATTTATGGCTCGGGCATTTCCTGTGGGCTTTTCCCCCATCTTAGCCGCTGTCTCTCGGGAATGAAGCCTGCCGGAAAGTCTTCCCTCCTTTATAAGGTAGGTCTTCTGGCCGGGAACACCTTCATCGTCGTAAAGATAATATCCGCCTTCTCCCTCAATAGGTGCCTCATCAACGATATTAAGTTCCGCTGGGCCAAACACCCTTCCTAACCGCATTATCCTTCGTAATC
>CAYSEE010000178.1:0-1822 GCA_964429955.1 uncultured Clostridia bacterium
GGACTGCTCTTCTAAAAGGTCAAGGATAGCCTTCTCCACCTGAGATTCTCCCATTCCCACAACTTTAAGCACCTTGGACTTGATGGACTCTGCTCTTCCCTTTTTTGTCCGAAGATAGGGGACAACTCCCTCCTTCACCATCCTCCTCATTTCCTGGGGAACTCCTGGCAGCAATATAACTGTTTTATCCTCTTTCTCCAGGATAATCCCCGGTGCAGTCCCCACGGGGTTAGGAAGAATTTTTGCCGAGAGAGGAACCAGAGCTTGCTTGATCATTCCCTCCTTTGTTCCTCTTTTTGGATAACCAAGCCTTTTTTTTATTTTCTCAAACACCTCCTCATTTAACTCCAATTCCTCCCCTATCACCTCACACACCGCCTCCTTGGTTATGTCATCCTCGGTAGGGCCCAATCCACCTGTAATAATGATTAAATTAGCTCTTTCCAAAGCTTCTTTAAAAACTCTGGCTATCCTTTCTCTGTTGTCTCCAACCACAGTTTTACGAAAAAGATCTATTCCCAATAGGGCAAGACTTTGGGCTATATAACTTGCATTTGTGTCCACAACATCCCCCAATAAAAGCTCCGTTCCCACGGAAATTATCTCAGCCCGCATCAAACTCCTCCTTTATTAATAGCCCCTTTCTTTTCAACACGACAGCAGCCGCTCCAATAGCCCCGGCATCGTCTCCCAATCTCGCCGGGACTATTCTTACCCCCTTAATGGCTTCCTTAAGGGCATAATGTTGAGCATATCTTCTCACCGGTTTGAATAACAGATCTTTTGCCTTTGTCATCCCTCCGGCGAGGATGACCATCTGAGGATTCAGGACATTCACTATGCTGGCAATACCCACCCCCAGATACCTTGCCGTTTCCTCCACTATCCAGGAACACAGCTCGTCGCCCTTTTCTGCCGCCTTATAGACAAGCTCACAGCTGATATCCTCCAGATGATTATGCACCAGACCAGTAAGAATTGTCTTCTTCCCCTCTTTTATGGCCCTAAGGGTTCTCTTGATCACCCCTGTAGCTGAGGCATAGGCTTCAAGGCATCCTCGCGCTCCACAATTACAGGGAAGACCATCTTCATGGATTATAATATGTCCCAACTCCCCTGCTGTATCATGCACTCCATGAAAGACCTCACCATCTATGATTATTCCTCCTCCGATCCCTGTGCCCAAAGTAAGCAGAACCAGATTATGTGCATTTTTCCCAGCCCCTATCCACCATTCACCCAGGGCAGCAGCATTGGCATCGTTTTCCAGAAAGACAGGTATCCTAAGCTCCTTGCTCAAGATCTCCACTAAGGGAACATTCCTCCAGCCGGGAAGATTTGGAGCAAAGTGAATTATCCCCTTTTTTGTGTTTAAAGGTCCGGGGCTACCAATGCCTACTCCTAATATAGAGTCAGCGAAATTCCCTGACCCTTCTTTCTCGAACAAGGCCCTTACGGAGTTAACTATCTGGTTGATGGTCCTTTCCTTACCCTCATTGGCCAGGGTTGGCCGGACATCCCTTCTTAATACTCTCCCTCTTTCATTTAAAAGAAGAGAGGCGATATTGGTTCCTCCAAAATCCACTCCCACCAAGTACTTAATGGTTGAGCTCATTCACACTCTCCTTATCTTTCACTGATTTACCAAATCCAGGTTGAATTATCGCTGATACGGTATTAAGCTCTCTATAATCCTGCAGGTAATATCATCAGCATTAACTTTAATGCCATATTCATCCTTGAAATACGAAGCTTCAAGAAATTTTTTGGCCTCTCTAACTATAATCTCTGGATCCTTTGCCACCTCTTTAACCATATAAAT
>CAYSEE010000179.1:0-1818 GCA_964429955.1 uncultured Clostridia bacterium
AACCTCCTGCCATAATTAGACCTACGCTCATTTTTTACCCCTCTTGTGCTTTCAATATTAGGTCTACTCTCCCTTTTATCTTCATTCTATCATAAGATTTCTCTCTCGTCAAATTTATTAATCCCACCTCCTATACCACTTTTTCCACATTCTTCTAAACTCCTCTTCGTATCTTCCGGCTAAGGAAGGGCTGCGGATTATGAGTAAATTTTCCCTATTCTGATGTGCTCCACGCCTGGTTGGATTGAAGGAGCCGGTGATCACCACCTTTTTGTCAATCACAAAGAACTTGTGATGCATAAGATAAAAATTCTTATCCCATCTTACCTTCATCTTTAGCTTTGCCAAGGGGTGATATTGAGAGAAGAAGTTATCCTGGTCCTTCTCTAATATTCCCTTTATCTCCACATTCTCCGCATATTTGTGAATTAGGGTATTCGCAATTTTGGAAGAAGTGAAGGAAAAAATGGCAAAATGAATGCTCTCCTTAGCTTCCTTTAACTCCTTAACTATAGCCTCCTCGACGGCATCCTCAGGGGAAAAATAACTTTCCACCTCTATACCCTTTACCCAGACCCTTCTTGAATAATAATTAGAGGTGGAGGGTAAATTGTCTTCCCATAATCTTTTGAATTCCTCCTCGAAATTAGCGGCAAGGGAGGGGGACTTGATAATTATCACGTTATTGTTTTCCTTAAAGGCACCCCTTGAAGTAGGATTAAAAGAACCCGTCCATATGATTTCCTCATCAATTATACAGAATTTATGATGCATAAGGCTTTCAGGATCTTTATCCCTCTTAATCAGACCGAATTTACAAAGAGAGGAAAATTGTGAGCTTCTGCTCCGAGAAGCTAAGTCATCGGTAACTATTCTCACCCTTACGCCTTTTTTATGAGCCTCTATTAAAGCACGAGAAACTTCCTTGAGCTCTATCTTGTAAAAGGCTGCATCGATGCTTTTCTTAGCTCGTTGAATTAAATAAATAAGATGGGGATAAAGAGGATCTTCTGGGGAGAAATAAACGCAATAAGGCTCCTGTGGAGGAAAGATGACAGGTTGAGGAGATCTTTTATTGTATCTGGAGAAAAATAAAAGGGATAAGGACAAAAGTAAGAGTAGAAGGATCAGTCTCTGGAGAAGTCTTAAATTAATCCATTTTCTCCAATAGCTCATTACCTACGCCATTTTGTAGAATTTCAGGAGGATTTCCATTCTCCGTATTTTTTAAAATACTCCACCAATCCCCCGGCCTTGATGATCTCCAAAATTGAGGAAGGAAAAGGACTGACCTTGAGCTCCAAGTTCCTCTCCACAACTGTGATTTTTCCCTCCATCAAGTTTATTATCAGCTCATCTCCCTCCTCAATTTTTTCCGTGTCGGTCTGGATGATGGGAAGTCCCACGTTTATGGCATTACGATAGAATATGCGGGCAAATGACTTGGCTATGACTGCTCCTATTCCGGCGTATTTAATGGCTAAGGGGGCCTGTTCCCGAGATGAGCCACAGCCGAAGTTATGCCCCGCTACGATAAAGTCGCCCGGAGTGATGCGCTTGCTAAAATCAGGGGCGATATCTTCAAATACGTGTTTGGCCAATTCTCTGTTATCCAGAGTTTTAAACTTATATCTTCCCGAAATGATATAATCGGTGTTTATGTCATCGCCAAACTTATGAGCTTTACCACGAAGAAGCTTTTCTTCCATCATTTTCTCCAAGATTCTTTATATTCGTTTCTTTTCCCTCTTTTTTATGTATTTAAGATACTTGAGGGGGACATGCTTCGCATTTCCCCCTCAACGGCCCGATCGGCTA
>CAYSEE010000180.1:0-1803 GCA_964429955.1 uncultured Clostridia bacterium
TAAGCGACCGTTCCAAAACACCGCTTGCCCAGGAGCAACAATAAAAATGCCGAATTCAGATTCAAGGTATTTGAGAAAGACACATCCCCATAGGCGTCCTCGCTGCTCCCTTCACTAAGGTAAGGTTATAAATAAAGAAAATTTTTGAAATGCCGATATAGAGAAAGATATAAAGAAAAATAGGGGTTGACCAAAAATAAAAAATTTATAAATTATCTCTCAATTTCAGAGCGAGGAAGTTGAGCCTTATAAATCCTCACTTTGAAAAACTTACATAAAACAAAAAGGGGAAAGCCAAATGACGAAGCTAAAGCGGTTTGAGGGAAATCCCATTCTAAAACCAAAAAAGGAGAATGAATGGGAAAGCGGAGCGGTTTTCAATTGTGCTACTGTATACGATGGTAAGTTGATTCATATGCTTTACCGTGCCATCGGGGAGTATGACAGCTACATTTCTCGATTAGGCTATGCGATTAGCGAGGATGGATTTAACTTCAAGAGAATTTCCCATCCCGTATTTGAGCCTCAGGAAGATTATGAGGCTTTTGGTTGCGAGGATCCAAGGATTACCAAAATTGATAATCGATACTATATAACATATACCGCCCTTTTCAATCGAGCTTTCTCCGGGGAAGGAAATCGAGTAGCTTTGGCTTCTACGAATGACTTCAAATCCTTCACAAGATACGGCGTAATCCTTCCTGAATTTAAGGACAAGGATGCTGTGCTTTTCCCGGAGAAAATAGAGGGAAAGTACGTGATGTATCATAGAATTAGGCCGGATATATGGATTGCCTATTCGGATGACCTTAAAAGGTGGTATGGTCATAAGGTTGTGATGAGACCGAGGAAAGGAAGTTGGGATTGTCAGTATATCGGTTCCGGCGCTCCTCCTCTAAAGACAGAGAAAGGATGGCTTTTATTCTATCACGGGGTTGACGAAAATAAGGTGTATAGATTAGGGATAGCATTATTTGATTTAAACGATCCCTCTATGCTTTTAGCCCGTCAGGAGGAGCCGATTCTCGAACCCAAAGAAAATTATGAGTTATACGGAGATGTTCCAAATGTGGTTTTCACCTGTGGCGCCATTGAGAAAGATACATCTTTCTATGTCTATTACGGTGGAGCCGACAAGACAATCTGTGTGGCTACAGTGGATAGAAACTGTGTCATTGAGTCTTTTCGGTGACAAAATTTAAGGTGTATTGCCTGTGCTTCTTTCCTCCAGGGAATTTTTGATATAAACTTCCATCCGCCTTAACCACTCTCCAGTAAGGGGTTATCCGTTTCTTCCCGGATTTTAAATCTTCCTCTGCCGCCTCAGCTTCTCTAACTTCTCCCGCCAGCTTTTGCGTGTTTTTGGCATATTTTTCCCCCATCAATACTTCCTACTTCTTCCTCCTTGGGTTAATATAGAGGCAGAATTTGTGGCTGGTGCTAAGCGAATGTATGAGTCCTGCGGCAAATAGGATGACCATTATCCCTATGATTCCAAACGGGGAATAATGCTGCCATATTATACCCTGAACTAATTTCGTGAAAACAAAGCCGTATACTACCAGTCCTATCCCCATAACTATAAGAATCCAGCAGCAAATCAACGTAGGGATATACCACTTCAGCTCCTTTTGAGCTAATTCTTGAATCTTCTTCCTATCCATTATCTTTCTCCTCTCCTTTCTTTTTCCCCTCCCCTCAAGGAAGGGGTATAAGTCCAGTTTGCTTGATACTACAACTTCGCAAAGGCAAGATATTTGAGGGGGGACACATCCCCCACGGGCGCTCTTCGCTGCTCCCCCC
>CAYSEE010000181.1:0-1770 GCA_964429955.1 uncultured Clostridia bacterium
ACAATCAAATAGAATACATCGAAAGGGAAGAACTGGAAAGACTACAATTCTTAAGGTTAAGGAAAATCCTGGAGAGGGTCTATGAAAATTCCCCCTTTTACAGAAAGATGTTCAGAGAAAGGGGGCTAAAGCCATCCAAGTTTAAATCCCTGAAGGACATATCTCAAATTCCCTTCACCACAAGGCAGGACTTAAGAGATAACTTCCCCTACGGGCTCTTAGCCGTCCCCCTGGAAAAGGTTATAAGGCTTCACACCTCCACCGGGACCACTGGGAAACCCAAGGCCATCCTCTTCACCCAAAAAGATATAGACCAGGCGGCGGAGCTGATCGCCCGATCTATGAGGATGACGGGGGCGGAGAGCAAGGATGTATTCCAGAATATGATGAGCTATGGATTGTTCACAGGGGGACTAATCTTTCACTATGGAGCGGAGAAATTGGGACTCCTGGTGATCCCGGCCGGGGCGGGAAATACAGAAAGGCAAATCCAGCTAATGCGTGATTTTAAGACCACTGTGATCCACATAACCCCCAGCTATGCCCTTTACTTAGCCGATGTAATAGAGAATATGGGAATGGATCCCAAAGGTGGCCTTAACCTTCGTATAGCTTATTTAGGAGCTGAGCCATATTCAGAGGAGACAAGAATTAAGATTGAGAACATCTTCGGCATAGATGTGTATAACTCCTACGGTCTTTCTGAGATGAACGGACCAGGGGTTGGATTTGAGTGTAAGGAAAAAGAGGGGATGCACATCTGGGAGGACAATTTCATCGTAGAGATAATCGACCCATCCACAGGCGAAGTTCTGGAGGATGGAGAAGAGGGGGAGCTGGTTTTAACAAGCATAAATAGAGAGGCGATGCCCATTTTAAGGTACAGAACGGGGGATTTAACCTTTATTTACCCTGAAAAGTGTAGATGTGGGAGAACTCACCGCCGCATATCCCGCCTTAAGGGAAGGGTAGACGATATGCTCATCGTCCGGGGAGTAAACGTCTTTCCCTCGGAGATAGAAAGGATTCTGATGAGCTTACCAGGAATGGGGAGAAACTACCAGATAATCCTGGAAAGGGATAGGGGCCTGGACAAGCTAAAAGTAAAGGTGGAGGTCGAAAGAAAGCTCTTTAACGGCTCATTAGAACATTTAAGGGAACTGGAGAAGAAGGTCAGGGAAAAGCTAAGGGCTGAGTTAATGCTAACCCCCGAGGTGGAGTTGGTGGAGCCGGGCAGCCTGCCCAGGACCACCGGTAAGGCAAAAAGGGTGATCGACAGAAGAGAAATTTAGTTGGTAAGTTATGAGTTGAGAGTTTATTTTGGAAGGAGATAATTATGGAAAAAGCTCAACAGATATCGGTATTTGCCGAGAATAAGCCGGGTAAGATAGAAAGGATCACCGAGATCTTGACCAGGGAAAAGATAAACATAAGAGCGATAACCATTGCCAGTAGCAACAAATATGGGGTGATAAAGATTCTGGTAAATGATCCCGAGAAAGCCTTTCAGATATTAAAGGAACAAGGCCTCTCCGTAGCCCTAAACCCTGTTTTAGTAGTGGAAATGGAGGATAGACCCGGTGGACTTCACAAGGTAGCCCGGATTATAAAAAAACACAAAATTAACGTGGAAGATGCCTGTGGATTTGTCATCGAGCCAGGGAAAAGGGCAGTCCTGGTAATGGAGGTAAAGAACATTGAAGAGATTGAGAAGACCCTTCTCTCCGAGAATATCCACCTCTTAAGCAAAGAGGATTTATACGAGCTTTA
>CAYSEE010000182.1:0-1765 GCA_964429955.1 uncultured Clostridia bacterium
AACAAATATTGACTAACCTTCCCGAAAAAACTAAACTAAAGAGAAGTTAAAATTCCAGAAGATTTATGGAGGAAGCGATGATACAAATTGAGTTTGATGTGATTGTCTTCAGAGAGGATAAAAGCTATGTTACTTATTGCCCCGAGTTTGACATTTCAAGTTGTGGAAAGAGCGTTGAACATGCCAAGGAGATGCTCAGGACCGCCATAAGATTGTTTCTTGAAGAAACAGAAAAAATGGGGACACTTGAAGAAATACTTGAGGAAGCAGGTTACAAGAAAGATGTAACCGGTAAGTGGCTCCCACCAAAACTCGTAGCAATGGAATCCGTAACTCTGTAATAAATGCCTAAAATAATCCCAATTCCAGCAAAAAGATTAAGGAAGGTATTTGAAAAAGCTGGGTTTAAATGTGTTAGGGTAGAGGACGATCATTATGTTTATACAAAAAAGGGAGTCATAAGACTTGTGATTATACCTGATTGGTCAGAAGTGCCAGTATTTATAATCAAAAATAATTTGAGAACAGCAGGAATAAGTAGAGAGCGCTATTTTCAACTTTTAAAACAAGTATAGTCCCTAATTAAATCATTAGAATTATAAAAAGATTCACCAGAATACCACTCCAGTCTATACTGGTTCCCAGATCTTCAAAATCTGCCTCACAACTTATATACCTTGCCTCCCCTATCAAAGAGATGTTATCGCTAATCTGATAATCTGTACCTACCAGTGCCTGAAATCCAGTGGAGCTTACCGTCTCAGAATTAGTTTCCCTCTCATCATCAACCAGCCCATTGATCTCCCCTTCCAATCTGTACCTCACCTCGACTTTGCCTTCACTGGAAAAAGAGCCTATCCCCACTCCTATGTAAGGAGAAAAACTGCTACAGGGGGAGAGTCTGTATATCCCGCTGATAATGAAAGCTCCCAGATTTGCCCCTATATCAAAGTCTAAACTCTCAGTCCAGTAATCATAGCCCCAGGGCTCAATAACATCTTCATAATGCTCGAAGATTCTATCGCTTGTTTTGGGGTTAAACCCCAGATACTCCCCTCTCACTCCCAGGTTAGGGCTCAAGTTATACTCTACTCCACCTCCAAAGGCTATCCCGCTTTTAAGCTCCAGATCTGTCCCTAAGTCCTCATTAATCTCTTCCAGGTCCTCGTTTATATTTCCAAATCGGGGACTATAGTATCCGGCAAATCCTCCCACTCTAAAGGTTGATAATCTACGCATAAAGTATTTTCCCTGCTCCAGGGTAAAAGCTACATCAAAATCACTGGTGGCATCATTGGTAAGGTGAAGGATAACATCGTCCTCACTTTGGGCATGAACTATTCTCTTGTCCTTTTTATTCCAGGAAAATACAGCCACACTGCATTTGGGAATCTTAACCCGGTCACATTTTTCTATTACTCTTTTTCCTTTAACCTTTTCATAATCTTGGGCTCCCTTTTCCTTGACATAAATCTCATCCTGATTTCTCCAGGGACGAACACTCCAGGTAGCAAAGGCACTGCTGGTAAAGGAAAGCACCAGTAATCCCGCTACCAGAACCTTCATAACTCTAAGCATTCTCTTTCCTCCTTATTATAAAAATCAGTTGTATCCTTTCTTTCTGCATCTCACCTCCCTCAGCTTTCAAGCTCTTACCTGCTTCAGGATAAATTTGAAGACCTTCCCACCTATGTTTTTTCCCACAGGCCTAAGATATAATACCAGTCCTTATAATTGTGTCAAATAATCGCATTAGAGACTTCTG
>CAYSEE010000183.1:0-1412 GCA_964429955.1 uncultured Clostridia bacterium
TCCTCCCACAGCTATAGCAATATGTATTTTCTCCCTCATTCCCCGGGACATTTCCCGTGTAAACATACCTTAAACCGGCCTCCAGGCCGATCTGGCATCCTCTATGAAGCACATTTACCAGAGTAGGGGGAATATCTCTAAGTTTATAGGCAGGATAAAATCGACTAAGATGCCAGGGAACCTCCTTGCCCAGACTTGTTATGAACTCAGCTATTTTCCTTAGCTCCTCTTCGGAATCATTTAATCCGGGAATAACCAGGGTGGTTACCTCTACCCATATTCCCAGCTCCTTCATAAGCCTTAAACTCTTAAGTACAGGCTCTAAGTGAGCTCCACATATCCTCTTGTAAAAATCCTCACTAAAGGCCTTTAAGTCTACGTTAGCTGCATCTAAATATGGGCTCATTTTTCTTAAGGCCTCTTCACTTATGTATCCATTGGTGACAAAGATGTTTTTAATTCCCTCTTCCTTGGCAAGCTTTGCTATCTCGTAGGCATATTCAAAGAAAATAGTAGGCTCAGTGTATGTATAGGCAATGATCCGACAGTTTTTTGATTTAGCCTGGGAGACGACCTCCTCGGGAGAAATTTCCTCCCCGATGATCTTTCTTCTTTCCCTGGGAAGCTGAGATATCTCGTAATTTTGACAGTGTAGACACTTGAAATTGCAACCCACTGTGGCCAAGGAGAGAGCATCCGAGCCTGGATAAAAGTGATAAAGGGGCTTCTTTTCAATGGGGTCAATGGCTAACGATATGGTTTTTCCATAGACCAAGCTATAAAGTGTTCCATCCCTGTTCTCTCTTACTCCACAGATTCCCCTTTTAAAATTGGCAATTTTGCAGTGATGAGGGCAAAGGTTGCATCTCACCTCATTATTTTTCAGTTTCTCATAGAACATCGCCTCATACATTGCTCTTCTCTTTTCCCTGCTCTATTTAATCCAGATTCGGCAAACTGATTTTTAGGAAATAGTTTCCCTAATATGATCGGCCAATTACAAGATAGATTTCCGAATATAGGTTTAACTATAGTGGCCAACTTGCTTTGCTAATTAACCCATCTCTCATCAGCTCATTAAACTATATCAAAAGGGCCTTATATGTCAAGGTTACGTGTTACTTTTGTTGGGTGATTTGGCAGGATTCGCACAATTTTGAAGGGGGGTAGCTTCCAGAGATGGCTTTTATTCTTCTCCCAGGGAAATTTCACCTTTCTCGATTATATGGATGGGGCGTTTCTTTGGCAATACTCTTATCAGCATTTCTTTCTTATCCCCGGGTTTTAACTCAAAGCTGAAGGTATTTTCCTCCAGATAGTGATATCTGGGTAAGTTGTCGCTATGAACTTTAAGGATCCATTTACCGGGGCGGACCTCTTTGAACCTGAAATACCCTTTTTCGTCGGTAACA
>CAYSEE010000183.1:1422-1681 GCA_964429955.1 uncultured Clostridia bacterium
TACAAGGATGTTTGCCAACCCATAGGACTCAACAAATTTTTCCCTAATATCCTGATGTAAATTATCATTGTTAAGGGAGTTATTACCATCTCCGATGACATAGCACTCGTCATTATTTTCATCCCTCTTCCTAAGATTGTTATTGTTCAAAAGGCGATAGACCATAATTTTGCCGATCAGACTTGCACTTCGCGCAACACCCAGGCTCACCGTAATTTCCTCACCACCTTTAACTACTACCTCCGTAGGGTTATTCTGC
>CAYSEE010000184.1:0-1589 GCA_964429955.1 uncultured Clostridia bacterium
TGGAAAATGGGTCCCAAGATTAGTCTGGATTCGGCTAACTTAGTAAATAAAGCTCTGGAGGTAATAGAGACCTCTCATTTTTTCAATGTAGAAGTGGAGAGGATAAAGATACTTATTCATCCTCAAGCTCTGGTTCATTCCTTAGTGGAGTTTGTGGATGGCTCAATTTTAGCCCAGATGGGAGTAACTGATATGCGCTTGCCCATTCATTATGCCTTAAATTATCCCCGAAGGGAGGGAAATTCCCTTCCCTCTCTGAGGTTAACAGAGGTAGGGAAGATCAGTTTTGAGCCTCCCGACTTTCAAAGATTTCCTGCTCTGAAACTGGGCTACTGGGCAGGAAAAGAGGGGGGAACCTTGCCGGCGGTTTTCAATGCTGCTAATGAGGTAGCAGGAGGGGCATTTTTGGATAATCGAATAACCTTTCCCCAGGTTACTCACCTTATTGAAATGGTGATGAAAGAGCATAAAGTTATCCCCGATCCTTCCTTAGATGAGATTTTAAAGGCCGATAGATGGGCAAGACAGAAAACCTGTGAGTTAATGGAGATCTTTTAATGATTATCTTCAGTATTTTAGCTGTGATTTTTGTCTTTTTTCTTCTGATTTTTCCTCATGAGTTAGGACATTTTATTTCAGCCAAGAGTTGCGGGATGCAGGTAAATAGATTTTCTATTGGAATGGGGCCAAAATTATGGGGATTTAAGAGGAAAGAGACGGAATACGTAATTTCTCCTCTTCTTTTGGGCGGATATGTAAAGATAGCCGGGATGGCGCCCGGAGAGGAAAATTTAGAAAAGGGCTTTCGTAGACAATCGTGGGGTAAGAGAGTTTTGGTGTTAATCTCTGGTTCTCTGATGAACTACTTAGTAGCCATTATTATGTTTTCCCTGATCTTTATGATAGGATTTTACACTTTTAACTTAGAGGAAGCAGTTATTGGAGAGGTTAGTCCAGGCTCTCCTGCTGAAAGGGCAAACCTTCTTGCCGGAGATAAGATTCTGAAGATAGATGGGCATCAGGTAAGGAAATGGGAGGAGCTATCTCAATCAATAAGGAATACTCAGAGCGAGACTCTTAGTTTGGAAGTTAAAAGAAAGGATAAGGTATTTATTGCCCAGGTTAAGCCAGTCTTTGATCCTGAGCTGGGTAGGAGGATAATTGGGATTATTCCTTCTAAGGTTTTCAGACGCTACAATCCCATAATTTCATTGACTATGGGGGTCGAGAGAACGGTCATTCTAACCGGATTAATCCTGAGCGCTGTAGGGGGGATGGTTATGGGTAAAGTTCCCGCTCAACTCTCGGGGCCGGTGGGAATTGCCCAGTTTGTAGGGGAAAGTGCTAAATTAGGCTTAATCCCTCTTTTCTCTCTTACCGCCCTTTTAAGCATTAATCTGGCCTTATTTAACCTTTTTCCCATTCCCGCTTTGGACGGGGGGAGACTATTATTTTTGTTGATAGAAAAAATAAGGGGTAAGGCCTTGAAATTGGAAAGGGAAGAGGCAATTCATTATATAGGCTTTATCATCTTGATCACTTTATTTTTGTTGATAACTTATCAGGATATACTGAGGTTAATCCCTAAG
>CAYSEE010000185.1:0-1568 GCA_964429955.1 uncultured Clostridia bacterium
AGTTATCCAGAATATTTTCTCTTTCCTTGAGCACCGTCTCTTCCTTTACTAACCGGAGGGCCTCCCCGATTCTCCCCCTGGCTAATTTTGCAATAAGGGGTAGGTTGGGAGAGCTTGGTGGCAGGTATGCACTTATTAGCTTTTTTATTTCCTCTGAGGAAATTGGAAGAAAACGGATAATTTCACACCGAGAAAGAATGGTGGGGAGCAATTTCTCTTGAGATCGACTGATCAGGATCAGCACTGAATCAGAAGGAGGCTCCTCTAATATTTTAAGAAGGGAATTGGACGCTTCCAGGGTTAATTTATCAGCTTCCTGGATGATCCAGACCTTCTTTTTTCCCTCATAGATCTTGTATCCGATTTCCCTCTTCAGCCTTCGAATTTGTTCAATCTTAATGGAATCCTCTTCGGCCCTTACAATGTGAACATCGGGATGATTTAAATGGTCAATTTTTCGGCAGGAGGAGCAGTTATCACAACTATCCATCCCTTCCTTTTTGCAGTTTAGTGCTTTGGCGAATGTAAGGGCAGTAAGTGTTTTCCCTACTCCATCAGGGCCGATAAATAAGTAAGCTCCGGAAACAGATGAGTCAGCTATTTCCCTCTGGAGTATCTCTATTGCCTGTCTTTGACCTAATATCTGCTGAAATGACATTATTTTAGCTCTTCTTGAAATTTTTATTATTTAAGATACTTCGATAGCTCCTTTTTTATTATGGAGAAAATTTCCTCAATGTCTTTGTCTCCTTCAATTACGTGTATTCTCTCCGGGAAGGATTTGGCAATTCGAAGGTATCCCTGGCGTACTCTTTGATGGAACTCGATCTTCTCTTTTTCCACTCTATCCCTTTTTTTGCTTCGCTGTCTGGCCAAATATGGATTGATATCCAGGAGGAAAGTTATGACGGGAGAAATATCCTGAGTAACTATTCTATTTAATTTCTAAATCCAATCTATGTCTATTCCTCTTCCATATCCCTGGTAGGCAGTGGTGGCATCGGCAAAGCGGTCCGAGATTACAATTTTTCCCTCGTGCAGGGCTGGCTTGATCACCTTCTCGATATGCTCTGCCCTATCGGCGAGATATAAAAAAAGCTCGGTGATCTTATTTATTTTGTAATGAGGGGAAAGAAGCATCTCCTTGATCTTCTCCCCTAATCTGGTTCCTCCCGGCTCACATGTCTTAATTACCTTATATCCCTTTTTCTCAAGATAGTTTGCCAGGAGGGATATTTGGGTAGTCTTTCCACTCTTGTCTATTCCCTCGAAACTTATGAACAATTCCCTTCTCATTGCTCTTTATGGTATGCTTTAACCCAGATTCGGCAAATTGATTTTTAGGAAAACTATTTCCTAATATGATCAATCAATTGAGGTAAATTTCCGAATCTATGATTATGTGCTGTAAATTCATGAGGCCTTGGAAAAAGGCCATCTTTCTTCCAAGATAAGGAGAACAAAAAACAAATCTTATCGAAAGGAGGATTCGGTGGCCAAGACTAATAATAGCGTAAAGCTGGACAAATTGCAAGTAGCTCTTTTAAATGATGAGAATTTCTTAAGAA
>CAYSEE010000186.1:0-1547 GCA_964429955.1 uncultured Clostridia bacterium
TAAGTAGCAAAATTTTTGCCAAAAAAGGCGGGGTAGCTGTAACTTTTAAGTTGCGTAAGTATTTTCGTTCACCTTGAGCCTGCGGCTACCACTTAAAAAGTAAGGGATTTATTTATAAATAGGGTAGGGGAGTGAAATGAAGGAATTTCTTTCCCTATGGGGGTAGGAAAAAAGGGACTATTATGAGGGATTTTCGCCTTCTAATATCTGAGCAATTTTTTTCTTCAGATCCTCTGGATTAAATGGCTTGGTGAGATAGCTATTTGCTCCTGCCTTTAGAGCAGCCAGTACCTCATCCTGGGTATTTACGGTAGTCAACATAATAATGGGAATATTTTGATACTCCTCCTTAGCTCTCACTGCCTGGACAAATTGTAGACCGTTCATCTCGGGCATATTCCAATCACATAGTATGAGATTAACCTTCTCCTTTGATAATATATTCAGTCCTTCTGCTCCATTGGAGGCCTCTATCACATTTGAATAGCCTATTTTTGCTAAATGACCCTTTATTATCTTTCGCATTATCCCTGAGTCATCAACAGTTAAAATCCTTATCTCCACCATTTGTTTTTTCCTTTCTTAATTATTTTTCCAATATTTCCCGAACAGCACTTTTTAGTTTATCAAGTTGGAAGGGCTTGGTCAGATACTCCCTTACCCCTGCCTCCTTTGCTTTATCGATACTTTCCTTATCGGTAACACTGCTGACAACTATTGTTGGAATATTTCTATTTGTCTCCTTTAATGTTTGAAGAAACTCCAAGCCGCCCATTTCAGGCAAGTTCAACTCTGTAAGAATTAAATCGGGATTTTTATACTCCACGGCCTCAAGGGCTTCTAAACCATTTGAGGCACAGGTTACATCCCATCGAGCTGTGCCAAGAATTCTTTGATAGAATTTTTGCACCCGGGGTTCACTATCCACGCAGAGAATTAACTTTCTCCGGGAATGTTTCTTATAGCTTCCTCCAAAAACTTCCTTCACTATTTTCCTTATTTCTTGCTTCTTAACAGGTTTGGCAAGAAAGGCGGCTACTCCTAATCTCTCCGCCTGAACTCTTGCCTTTTCTGTAGGATATGCAGTTACCATTATCGTCGGCAATTCCTTTAGTTGAACTACACTTTCCATATCTCGAGTAAGCGCTCTTACTCTTTCCAGGACCTTGAGGCCATTTATATCGGGAAGCTCCAGGTCTAAGATTAAAAGGTCTACATCCTTCTCCATTATTATATCTAAGCCCTGTTTTCCTGTATCGGCGAATATTAACTCGTAATTATCAGGGCTAAGGGTATATTTGAGAAATAACTGAAATAATTTTACATCGTCTATTATCAATATCGTCTTTTTGCCTTGCTCTTCCATAGCAAGCTCTCTCCTTTTTAAAGATCAGGTTTTGGATATGTATCAGCAAGCTGATGCACTCCAAGTGGTATTTACTTTTCACTTAATTGAATTAGCTCCTGGGGATCTAAGATGAGAATTACCCTCCCATCTCCCAATATGGTTGCTCCTGCTATACCTTGAATATTAGCTACGCACCCCT
>CAYSEE010000187.1:0-1541 GCA_964429955.1 uncultured Clostridia bacterium
CAGCTAAATATCTGGATTTTCACCCCTTACTTATCGATGCCGACTCTGATCAGAATCTTGCCGATATGCTCGGGGTGGATCTCCAAAAGGAGGGAATAAGGACCATCTCTGAGGTGCTCTTTGATATTCAAAAGGGCAAGACTTTTAAAGAATTAAGCACTTTATCCTTACCCGATAAAATAGAATACTTGCTCAATACCTCCTGTCTATATGAATCAGAAAGATTTGACATAATCTCCGTAGGGGTGAAATGGACTAAAGGTTGTTATTGCATGCCCAATAATGTTTTAAGAAATATTATTCCTAAATTGTCCGATGGTTATGAGTACACAATTGTAGATTCACCAGGTGGTCTTGAGCACCTTAATAGAAGGATAATCTCGGAGGTAGATGATATATTTGTTATATTAGATCCCTCCAAAAAAGCCTTAAATAACGTGGAGAGGGTGAGAAGGATCGCCTCCGAGATTGGAATTTATTTCAATAACCTTTACCTTATAGCAAATCACAGGTTTAAAAAAGACCTGGAGAAATCTCTTCAAAACATAAACGGAAATTATTTGGGAAAGATAGAATATGACCCTTATCTGGAGGACTACAGTTGGAGTGGAAAGTCTTTGTTTGAATTGCCCCCAGATTCACCCGCTCTTTCTTCTATTAGAAAAATATTGATAAAAGCAGGCTACAAAGTTAGATAAGATGTCCTAAATAAGGAGTTAAAAAGGAGGAAGTGATGGAGATCCCCGATGTTAAACAAAGCTGGCCCAATCCAATAAATGAGGTAACCATAGGAGCTACCAAGGAAGAGGGGGGAACAAGATCTCATACCATCACCGTAGGAGGAGCCAACACCTTACCTTTTCTTTACTTTGAGGGAAATATTCCCCATCGTCCGGTCATAGCTATGGAGGTTTGGGACTTCGCTCCTTCAGACTGGCCTGAGGAGCTTGGGAGGTATTTTTCCAGTGTATGGAATGATCCTGGTAATTGGGCGAAGAAGTGCGTGGATGAGTTTGGAGCAGACCTTGTATGTTTAAGACTTCAGGGATGCGATCCGGATGGAAGAAATAAAAGTGCTGACGAAGCTGCTCAGGCAGTGGAAAGGGTTTTAAGATCTGTAAAAGTTCCACTTATCATCTGGGGTTGTGGAAATAAGGAGAAGGACAACGAAATTTTTCCTGCTTGCTCTCAGGTGGCTGCGGGGGAGAGGTGCCTTTTAGGAACCATCACTGAGGATAATTACAAAACCCTGGTAGCATTGTGTAAAGCTGATAAGCATAAATTGATCGCCGAGTCTCCGGTAGATATAAATATAGCCAAGCAAGTTAATATCTTAGCCACGGATATGGGTTTAGCTCCAGAGGATATTGTCATTTATCCATCCACTGGGGCCTTAGGATATGGAATAGAGTATGTATATTCGATTATGGAACGAGGACGTATAGCAGGATTAACCGGGGACAAGATGTGGGCTATGCCTCTTTTGGCAGATATTGGAAAGGAGGTATGGAAGGTAAAGGAAGCCATAGTGCCGGAGGAGG